>JANPGT010000424.1:0-2208 GCA_031424135.1 Chitinophagaceae bacterium | reverse complement strand
TGTTCAACAGATACATAATGGAAGCGCCGGTTGGTTCTTTCGGGTCCGCCTTCACCGGCAAACATGCGGGTAGGGTCTTCTCCTTCCCGCTTCAGCGGAAAAACACCTGCGGTAAAAGGAAAGCGCCCCGGAGCATTTTCCTGGGCCTGCCAGGCCAGTATATCGCCCCAGTCTTTGTATTTGGGCAATACAACTTTAGGAATACGCAATCCGCTCAGGCTATGGATAAACATGGGCTGGCGGATGGTTTTATCGCGCACCGCATACTGGTAATAATCTTCCTGGTAGGCTTTTATTTTCTCCGGCCACTTCTGCAGCAGTTTTTTGCTGACAGGGTTCAGCTGGTTTTCGTAAAAAGTAATTTGTTGCTGCAATACCTGTTGGGCCGCTTCGTTGGGGGCCGACTGCTGAATGATCTGCAGCGCACCCTGCAGTTGATATAGTTTTGATGCAATGGAGGACTGCTCCTTAACCAGTATATCATAATTACGGTTGCTGTCTGCAATTTCAGACAAATAACGGGTACGCTTAGACGGTATAATGGTATTGCTGCCCGCGCTGCTGCCGGCAAAAGGGGGTTTATAGCCGCCCCAGTAAACCCCGGTTTTTTCGGTAATGGTTTCCAGCAGCAGGCTGAACAGCCGGTTAATACCTTCATCGTTGAATTTATTGGCGGCAGTGCCAATAACAGGCAGGTCTTCGTCTTTAGCGGTCCACAAACCATGATTTCGTTTGTACTGTTTGCGTACATCGCTGCGGGCATCCAGTGCACCGGCCTTATCGAATTTATTGATGCAGATGATGTCTGCGTAATCCAGCATGTTTATTTTTTCCAGTTGAGAGGCGGCGCCGTACTCTGGTGTCATAACATACAGGCTCACATCGCAATAATCAAGAATGGAGGCATCACTTTGTCCTACCCCCGCACTTTCTAAAATCACCAAATCAAATTTCGCTGCGGTGCAGATATCTATCGCATCCTGCATAGCGCTGCTGAGGGCGGTATTGTCATCGCGTGTGGCCAGCGATCGCATATAGGCCCTGGGGTTTGATATGGCGTTCATGCGTATGCGGTCGCCCAGTAATGCGCCGCCGGTTTTTTTCTTGGAAGGGTCTACTGAAATAACGGCAATGGTTTTATGGGTAAATGTCTGCAGGAAGCGGCGGACAATTTCATCGGTAACAGATGATTTGCCGGCGCCGCCGGTACCGGTAATGCCGAGGATGGGGTGGGGAGCCCCCCTAAATCCCCCCGGTGGAGCAACGGCCCCACCTAAATCCTCCCCAACGGGGAGGACTTTCCCAGCTTTTGCACTAATATGGGCTTTTATTTTTTCTTGTACTTTTTCAACATCATTCAACACCTCATCGTTGGTAATACGTACTACTGTAAAACCCAAATGGTCTAGTACCTGGGTGCGCTCCTCATCTGAGATTTTTACATCCGGTAACTGGTGGTATAGACCATCCACTTCAATGATGAGTTTGTGCTCCAATGAAATAAAGTCGGCAATAAACCTGTCAATAATATGCTGCCGCCTGAATTTAATTCCGTCCAGTTGCTTATTGCTCAGGTATCCCCACAGAATATTTTCAGCAACTGTTGGCTGCTTTCGGTGAGCAGCTGCATACTCTTTTAAAGACTTGTAATAAAACCTATCAGCTGTTTCAAAGTAAATGCCGTCATGTTTTATTTTTTTTATCAATGCTGCATAATCCTGCCCTGCCTCTGCTCTGGTAATTGCCTGTCCAATTGTAATTACATCTTTCCATTCACCCAATGAAAATTTGCCAGAGTCGGTTTTTTGGGATTTGTCATTGCTGAATATTGCTTTTACTTCGGGGGTTACAAGGCCCTCCCTTTTGGGGAGGGTTTGGGTGGGGCCGGCCGGGAGGGGGCTGCATAACCTTATCACCTCCTCAATCATGCCCTCCAGCCCCATCTTTCTGCCATCATCGGGACTGTAAATTTTTGTGATGCCGTAATGGTGCAGTTCAGCGATCTCCTGTGGCAATATAGTGCCGCCGCCGCCGCCGAATATTTTGATATGTCCGCAACCGCAGTCATCCAGCAGGTCCTTCATGTATTTAAAAAATTCTACATGCCCGCCCTGGTAGCTGGTAATGGCAATGCCCTGCACATCTTCTTCAATGGCACATTCTACAATTTCATGCACGCTGCGGTTATGGCCCAGATGAATGATTTCT
>JANPGT010000423.1:0-24624 GCA_031424135.1 Chitinophagaceae bacterium | reverse complement strand
TTTAAATCCTTCCAGGAAGCTGATGTATTCGTCCAGCAATTTATTGTTCAGGTAATAACGCACATTACGCCCTTCTTTGTCAGATGTTACCAGCTCACTTTCAATCAACAGTTTCAGGTGATGGGCAATGGAAGGCTGGGCCAGGTTAATGGTATTGTTCAGGTCAACGCAGTATAGACAGGACTTGCTCTTTTTGATTTCCTTCAGAATCGTCAGCCGGTTGGGGTCGGCCAGCGCTTTTGAAATCTTTTCTGCTTTTTTTGCGTCCATAAAAAATAATTACAATACAAATGTATTCTCTATTTATTGAAGTTTTTCAATAAATAGAGAATCTTAACATTTTTTGAGGTTTTTGTGATCAAGGTCAAAAAAACGCGGGAGTCTTTAACGACTGACGCCAAATTCATTAATCGCTACTTCGCCGGATACCAGTTCCGCAACCGCACATCAATAGCAAGCTTCTTCGCATCTACCAGCTTCTTGAAATCATTTACATCGCTCAACCCGTTTTGTCCACGGTAATGGTAAGGATATACAATTTTAGGTTTAAATGCCAGCACAGCGTCTGATGCTTCCATTGGATCCATAGTATATGGCAGGTTCATACAAACAAAAGCCACCTCAATATCTTTCAACGACCGCATTTCAGGAATGCCCTGTGTATCGCCGGAAATATAAATATTGCTGCCACCCAATGACAGTATATAGCCATTGCCCCTTCCTTTGGTATGCCGCGATGAAGGACTTTCCGGAAGATTGTACATCGGAATTGCTTTTATGGTAATACCTGATTGCTGTTTACTGTCACCATTCCTTATAATGACCAGGTGATCTTTATCTACCGTTGGTAATTTTTCTGCCACTACCGGTGGCACAAAAAACATTGTACTGGCTGTTTTCAAAGCTTCTACTGCTGCCATATCAAAATGATCTCCATGAATATCGGTCACCAGGATAATATTGGGTGCCGGCAATCCCCTGTAATTATCAGCACCTGCAGGATCCACATAAATGGTGATATCATTTATGGTAAGTACCAGGCTGGCATGTTTTACCGGCTGAATAATCAATGGCCCCATTTTGGTCAGCACTGTATCGGGTGGACTAAACTGGGCCTGGCTATTAGTGATCTGAAGTATTCCTGCTAAAAAAAACAGACAGATGTATTTCATATTATTAGTAGTTGATTTTATCCCAATAACTAAACAAATTTGCAGCCAGAAAGCCGCTCAACAGTCTACCTGGTAACGATAAATTGTTAATGAAAATTCCAGGGTGGTTTAGCCGGCTCAGTCCGCCGTCTTTTTCTGGTACACCCTTACATAATCTACTTCAAAGCGGTTAGGAAATTGGGTAGCTGCCGGGTCGCCGCCGTTCATACCCCCAATGGCCAGGTTCAGCAGCATATAATGTTGTTGCATAAAAGGATTTTTACCGGAACCATCTTTATTTACCAGCTTATCCAATGCTACCCTGTTCAGCAATACATCGTCCATATACAATGCGATAGCGCTTTCGTCCCAGTCCATCCGCCATATATGAAACTTAGCTGCCCAAGCTGTACCTCCCAGCGAATCTGCAGCAAACCGGTTACTAAACCATTCTGCTTTATACGCCGTACCTGTGCCGCAGGCAATATTGGCCAATACCTTATTGCTGTAATATTCCATAATATCTATTTCACCGTTGGAAGGCCAAGACCCCGCAACACCCAGTGTCCACCAGGCGGGCCACAATCCTCTACTAATATCGATCCTGCCCCGCATAACAAAACGCCCATACTGCCAGTCATGCCGCCCGGCAGTGTTGATGCTGGAAGCCGTATACTGAATGCGGGGATTTTTCTTCCGCCAATCGTTACTGCCTTCTGCATACAATGGATTAGCCTTTGATTCACGACGGCCCTCAATGATTAAATAACCATCCTTGCAGAAAGCATTTTCCGGCTGGTACCACTGCAATTCCTGGTTACGCACAAAGCCTTTTTCAAATCGCCAGTTGGTTGTGTCCGGCGCTCCGTTTTTGTTAAACTCGTCTGCCCATACCAGCGTGTAGCCGTCCATGCCCGTTTTCTTTGAGGCATTTTGCTGTGCTATGCTGTTCGCACGCAGCAATAATGAAAACAACATCAGGAAGATAATTATACGCATACTGGCTGCTTTTTAATTAATTTTAACAAGACTCACCTCTGTGAAAGTAAAAATAAATTGCCGCCATGCCTTCATTATTATTCATCCCTAAAAATATACTGTACGCAACAGTAGTTTCCATCTCAGTGCTGCTTACCGGTCTTACCGCTTTTACCCAGCAGCATCCCCCAGTGAATATTATTTTTGATACCGATATGGGGCCCGACTACGATGATATTGGCGCCATGGCTTTATTGCATGCGATGGCAGACAGCGGCGAGTGCAATATCCTGGCTACCATTGCCTGCAACCAGCATCCTTACATTGCGGCTGTACTGAACGCCATGAATACCTACTTTAAAAGACCCGGTATACCTGTCGGCGTAGTAAGAGGCAATGCAGTAAATATCAGTGCCATCCAGAAATGGGATTCTATGCTGGTAGCCAATTACCCGCACAGCATACAGTCGAACGACCAGGCTGCAGATGCGCTGACGCTCTACCGCAAATTGCTGGCTGCTGCGCCAGACAAAAGCATCAACATTGTAACTGTGGGCTTTCTTACCAATATGGCCAACTTACTGCAATCAGGCCCCGATGAATATTCACCCAAAAGCGGCCTGGCACTGATCAAACAAAAAGTAAAATTACTGGTGAGTATGGCGGGCAGGTTTGATCATCAAATGGGCAGCTTTAAAGAATTTAATGTGGTGAAGGATGCCCCTGCTTCCGAAATCACCTTCAACAATTGGCCCACCCCTATTATCTTCAGCGGCTTTGAAATTGGCGCCAAAATATTTACAGGACTGCCCATTGTCAATAACAGCGCTATTCAGCATTCACCGGTAAAAGATGTTTTTGCCCGCAGCATACCAATGGATCCAAACGACAGAAATGGCCGCATGAGCTGGGATGAAACCGCTGTACTGGTGGCGGTAAGGGGCTACAAGCCCTATTTCTCCGTGGAGAAGGGTAAAATAGCCGCCCGTGCAGATGGCAGCAATGGCTGGGACAAGAGCGGCAAGCGTGATTATTTCCTGGTGCAAAAACTACCCATAGCCAGTATGGAGAAAATATTGAATGATTTAATAATGCATTCACCCAAACCGTAAATTTCTATAACAGTGACCTGTTACCGTCACAAATCTATCTCCAGCCGCCAGTGTCATTTTTTTGTTCCTGACCCGAATAAGGCATCGCGCTGATTGCCAGAACTATCCTGTACAAATAACTGCTTCACCAAAGGCCAGCATGCACTATGGCCATTTTAATATCATCTTAACCCAACGCTTTCTTTTCTACCAGCATCTGTACCTATGTGCTGCGTTCTCCCCGGCTATAACAAAGCGCCGCATATTCATACATGCAACCAGTAACCTCATTCATATACCGCATGATCAATTCGCGCACATACAGGACGTATCATTTGCAGATCAGCCACAGCCAGGCGGGCACAGGTGGTTTTAACCAGCCCAAACCAACACCGCAGCTGTTGTGGTGGTGTAAAAATCAACATTGGTTGTTGTATTCACTGCATTCTGCTACCTGGCTTTTTTTATATTTTCTGCCACTTTTAGTTCAACTGGCAGGCGGCAGCACCAACAGCTATTACCCCGCAGGCAACCCAGTTCATCTGTTATCTTTCTGCCTGCTGATCTGTTTTGCTTATCTAAATTATCACTGGATGGCACCGGAACTCTATATTAAAAAAGAATTCTCCAGGTATTTTATACTTGCGTTCCTCTTCCTGGCGCCTGTTGCAGGATCATCACTGATAATTACCCCGGCTGCTGAACAGCTTTTTAGCGGCAGTTCTTCCTACTTTTCTCTGCCCGGACTACAATACAATCTTATACTTTTTACCGCAAATGCAGTCTTGCCCGTCATCGTACGTTTACACCAGGCCAATACCAAGGCTAAAACTGATATCAACAGGCTGCAGCTGTCATTGCTGAACACACAAATTAACCCGCATTTTCTTTTCAATTCATTAAACTGGATTTACCTGTTGTCGCTTGAAAACGCCCGGCAGGCCCCCGATGCCATACTGCATTTATCCGGCATGATGCGGCACATGGTACAGGAGGCCAACGCAGATTTTACCGACCTGAAAAAAGAACTCAGCTATATCAGCAATTATACGGCGCTGCAGAAAGGCAGACTGGGCCATACCGTTCCTGTAAAATGTTCGGTACCTGCCTACAAAGGGCAGGGCAAAATTGCACCGCTGCTGTTAATGTCATTTATTGAAAATGCTTTTAAATACGGCGTACATCCCGAGGAAGAAAGCGCTATTCATATTGATGTTTCCATTACCGGCAACCGGTTATGCCTGCAGGTGATTAACAATAAAGTATCTCCGTCAGAAAATATTTTTCCCTGCGGCTATGGACTGGTCAATACAAAACAGCGATTACAACTGCTCTACCCGCACAATCACCAGCTGGAAATACTGGAAGACCAAAAAATATATTCAGTAAAATTATTAATCACCATTCTATGATTACTGCAATAGCACTTGATGACGAACTACCCGCACTGGAACTGATAAAAAAATACTGTGCGCAAACCGGCTTTATCAACCTGTTGAAATGCTTTACCAAAACCAGTGAGGCTGCAGGCTACCTGAACAATTACCCTGTAGATCTGCTATTCCTGAACATTAACATGCCTGCGGTTGCAGGCTTACAATTCAGGCAACTGGTCCCCGAAGCCACCATGGTCATCTTTGCTTCGGCTTACAGCGAATATGCGGTGGATGCATTTACCCACAATGCGCTTGACTACCTGCTGAAACCATTCAGCGCTGACCGTTTCCTGCAGTCTGCGGAAAAAGCAAAAGCCAGGTACCGGTTCATGCAGCGGCATGCGGCAAATAAACCGGCAACCATTGCGCTGCGGGCAGATTATTCGCTGGTACAGGTGCCTTTGTCAAAAATCATTTACATAGAAGGCATGGACGATTACATACGCATCTTCCTGCGCGATCAAAAGCCCGTGATTACACGCATGACCATGAAAGCACTGGAAGACAAATTGCCCAGGACCGAATTTGCCCGTGTACACAGGTCTTATATTATTCCCGTAAACAAAATAGACTTTGTAAGAAACAAAGTGGTGCATATAGACAAATACAGGATTCCTGTGGGCATCTGCTATGAAGAAAAATTTTATAACACCATTAACAACAGTTGCAGTACAGTGACTGAAAGTTAAACAGCGTACCCTGGAAAACCTGGTAAGCATCCGTATTACGTTGCCGCCATTAGCTTTACGTAGCTGTTCACATGGCAGGCAGGCCATCAAAAGGACCGGGATAATAGGTGTAGGTAATATCTGTATCCTGCTGTACATATACCTGTACCCGGGCATAGGCCACGCTTGCCCTTGTTACTTTAACGTATTTGATATGAAGTCCATCCAATGTCTGCTTCTGGCTATCCCAGCCAAATGGCCAACCTCCGCCGTACCTCACTTTAATCTGTGCACCTTTTGGATTAAAAAAACTTATCCAGAAAGTGGCATTCCAGCCGCTTTCAATGGTACGCCAGCCGCCTTTTTGCACATGTTTTGTTTTTGTAACCGCCATAGTTGTAAATTTTAGATTGGTGGAAGAATCCAGTTTTAAAACGTAAAATTAATCTGGTAAAAAATTGTACACCATACAACTTTAGTGGTATGCGGTATAAATACAATAAGTGATTAAACATTTCTGATCACAAAAAAGGCCATTGAATGTTTCATTCAATGGCCCCGATGATTATTTGGTAACAGGCTGTTAGCTGCCTTCTGTGTATTTCTTAAAATTATCCAGGATAGACTGCCATCCACCTTTTTGCAATTCTATACTGTTCTGGTCCTCGGCTTCAAAACTTTCAGTTACTATTGTGCCGGCAGCATTGCCTGTAAATGATATAGTAACTTTCCTGGCATCGTCCAGTGTATAGGCAATCAGCTCCGGCGCTTTTACCTGGCTGTAAACACCGCCAAAATCAAAACCCATGCTGCCGTCTTTGGCTTCCATCCGGGCAGTAAACCTTCCGCCGGCACGCAGATCGTTTTCAGCTCTTGGTGTATGCCAGTCTGCTGAAGCATTGTTCCACTTTGTAATATGCGCCGGCGTTGTCCAGTATTCCCAAACTTTTGAAACGGGTGCATTAACAGTAGCCTGCACCGTTATTACTGTTTTTTCTTTTGTTTCCATTATGCATATAATTGTATGATGAACAGTTTCAATTCGCACTGCAAACATCCACAAAATAATTACCTGTTACGCTGTGTGAATACGACAATCATGGGGCTGATTGCGACATCTTGTATCTCCCGGTCAAAATTCACCTTGAGATTATTAAAGCGCCAGCAAATTGCCCAGTGCCAGCGCTGTTCTTACCAGGTTTTTTTCAGTAGCTGCCAGCGCTGCCGGCAAGTCTGCCGGCTGCTGCCCAATGGGCAACAGCACATCGAAGTATGGCTGCAGTAATGCATTTCTCTCCAGCGGAATTTTGCCTGCCAAACCTATTACAGGCAGCCCTTTCAATTTGGCACGGCTGGCTACGCCAAAAGGGCCCTTTCCCTGCAGCGTTTGTTCATCAATACTTCCTTCACCGGTGATTACCAGGTTTGCTTTTTCAAGGGATGCATCAAACCCGGTTAACGATAAAAAATAATCAATGCCGTTCACCAACTGCGCGTTACAGAAAACAAACAAGCCAGCTGCGGCACCACCGGCTGTTCCACCATGTGGTACACAAGCCATGTCTTTCCGGGTTTGCTGCAGTGTCACTGCCGCCAGCTGCTGCAATGCGGCATCCAGCTGGACTACAGCCGCAGCATCAGCACCTTTTTGGGGGCCAAATACTGCCGCCGCACCATACTGCCCCAGCAACAGGTTGTCTACATCGCAAAGCACTACCAGTTCAATATTTATAATACGTTTGTCCAATCCTGTCAGGTCAACAGATGCCAGTGCGGTAAGATCTTGTGGCAAATGCTGCAGTGCTTTGCCGGCCGCATCCAGGAATTGTATCCCCAAAGCCTTCAGAATACCGGTTCCGCCGTCCACCGTAGCAGAGCCCCCCATACCGATAATAATTTTCTGTACGCCCCTGTCAAGCGCGGCAACCATCTGTTCACCTGTACCCAAAGTATTTGCCCGCAACGGATTCAATTCATCTGCCTGCAACAAACGCAGTCCGGAGGCATTGGCCATTTCTATAACAGCTGTTTTGCCATCTTCAATGATACCAAAGCTTGCCTGCATATTGTTCCCCAAGGGGTCATGCACGGAGGTCTCAACCCATTCGCCTTCATATTTATTGATGATCAGTGCAGCCGTTCCATCACCTCCATCGCCCACGGGGAAACATTCGCAGGTACAATCCAGTGCACGTTCCATCAGCCCCTGGCAGATGGCGTTGGCCGCCGCTTCGGCGCTGAGGCTGTTTTTAAAGGCATTGGGTGCAATCAGAATATGCATTACCGGTAGTTAAAGCAATCAGGAAACTGTTGCAGGGGTATCTATATTGGCCAGCTTTTGCAGCAGCAGGTAGAGCGCCTGTGTGCCGTTGCCGCCCTTGCCCATGGCCTGCAGGCTGAGGTACAATTGTTTTACCAATGCCAGTCCGGGTAACGATAAACGCATGGCTTCTGCTTCTTCCAGTGCAATGGTAAGATCCTTTACAAAGTTATCTATGGAGAATCCTGGTGCATAGTCTGCTTTTACCACTTTGGGCGCCAGCACATCCAGTGTCCAGCAGCCGGCAGCGCCCTTGGTAATGGAAGCCAGCAAATCATCCAGGTTCAACCCTGCTTTATAGCCATATATCAATCCTTCGCAAACACCAATCATGGTGCCCGCAATTACAATCTGGTTACACATTTTTGTATGCTGCCCGGAACCGGCAGCTCCCTGGTACACCATATTTTTTCCAAATGCTTCAAACAAAGGGATAATGGAATCTACCACTTCTTTTTTTCCACCTATCATAATAGAAAGCGTGCCATTAATGGCGCCTACCTGTCCGCCAGAAACAGGTGCATCAACGAATGAAGCACCTGCCTTGTCTGCCTGCTCCGCAATTTTGATGGCAAGGCTGGGTTTGGTAGTTGTCATATCAATTAAAACAGTGCCCGGCTGTATGCCGGCAAAAATACCCTGCCCGCCAAAATAACAATCTTCTACATCTTTGGGGAAACCAATAATGGTTACCACTATTGCTGAATGGGCAGCAATGCCGGCGGGTGTATCATACCATGTGCAGCCCATCTCAATAAGGTTGGCTGCTTTTTCTTTTGTGCGGTTATGAACATTTACTTTAAAGCCTGCATTCAATAAATGCTTTACCATGGGATTGCCCATTAAGCCGGTACCTATCCACCCGATTGTTTTATGCTTCATTATATTATCAGTTTACAGTTGTTAAACCTGCATATTATCCTTTTTGTTGGTTGTTACAGATTTAATTCACCACGTTTACCGGGTTTCCTGCGGCAAAGGCGGCAAGATTAGCTACTGTTACCTGCATCAGCCTTGCCCTGGCTTCTTTGGTAGCCCAGGCAATATGCGGCGTGATAAGGCAATTTTTGGCTTTGAACAGCGGATTGTCTCTGGAAGGCGGTTCCACAGACAGCACATCTATACCTGCCCCGGCGATGGTATCATTATTCAGTGCATCTGCCAAATCCTGCTCCACAATAAGAGGCCCCCGTGAAGTATTCAACACAAAGGCAGTAGGCTTCATCAGTTGCAGGCGCTCTTTATTCAGCAGGCCTTTCGTTTCCGGAAAAAGGGGACAATGAATGCTTACTACATCAGATTGCTGTAACAGTTCCGGCAAGTCTGCCCACTGAAAATTTTTGCGGTGAGATTGATCTGATCTTGTACGGCTATTGCCCATCACGTTCATCCCAAATGCGGTGGCCACGTCTGCCACCTGCTGGCCGATATGCCCGAAACCAATAATACCCATTGTTTTTCCGGCCAGTTCCATCAGCGGATAATTCCAGAAACAAAAATCAGCGGAGCTGGCCCATTGACCCTCCATTACTGCATCACTGTGCCGCTGCACATGCAGGCAAAGTTCCAGTAACAGCGCAAAGGTCAGTTGCACTACAGACGCTGTACCATAACCTGGTACATTACATACAACAATACCTTTTTCTTTTGCAGCCGCGGTATGCACTATATTATACCCGGTAGCCAGTACCCCAATAAACTGCAGCTTTGCCAGCTGCTGAATGGCGATATCTGTTACCGGTGTTTTATTGGTAAAAATAATTTCTGCTCCCTGCGCACGCTCCACTACTTTATCAGCAGGTGTGCGTTCGTATACCACCAGGTTGCCCAATTGCTTCAGTGCATCCCAACTGAGATCCCCGGGGTTCAATGTATAGCCGTCCAGTACTACAATCTTCATAATTACAATGATAACTTTATGGTTACAATAAAGCGGCACCTGTTTATCATTCAGCGGCTACGGCTTTTTCTGTTCAGTATAAAAATAATCGCTGCAAAACAGGCAATAATAGCCGCCAGTACCAGCAGGTAGCTATAACCGGCGGAAAAATTGGCAGCGGTTACTGCCGTTGCATTTCCTGCCATATGGTAGACCGGTACCATTCCCTTCAATACATAAGCCTGCACCAGCACTATAAAGCAAATAAAAATAAGCATTATAAAACTATGCTTCACGGTAAACCTGAAGAGCTCAGACTCCTTTCCTACCAACTGACCGGCAGCAGCCGCCACCGCTATTGATTGCGGTGAAATCATTTTGCCTACTACCCCGCCGGAGACATTAGCCGCCACCGTTATCACAGGATCTACGCCTATAGACGCAGCGGTAGAAGCCTGCAGTTTACCAAACAATGCATTGGCAGAGGTATCAGAGCCAGTAATAAAAACACCCAGCCAGCCCAGTACCGGCGCAAAAAAAGGAAAAGATGCGCCGGTATTTGCCAATGTTTCTGCGATGGTAATGGTAATGCCTGAATCGTTCAGGATATAAGCAAATGCCAGTACGGATGCAATGGTAATCACCGGGAACATCAGCTGCCGCAGTGTCTGCACAAACACTTTTATTGCGGTTGAAACGGTGAGCCCGGCAAGCGGTACCGCAATTACAGCCGCCAGCAGAATGGCCGTTCCGGCCGCCGACAAATAATTAAACTTAAAAATATGCGGCAGCAGTTTTCCATTCTGGCCGGCGATGGTATTGTGCAAACCCGGGAAGGCAAACTGCAATTGCCCTTTTGCGTTAAAAAGATCTTTCACCGGTTGCAGTCCCCAGGTAATAATAATGATGGTTAACAAAATGAAAGGAGACCAGGCCCTGATTACCTGTCCGGTGGTATAATGCCGTTCTGGATCAATAGTGGGTTCGGGTTCATCGGGAAAGCGCCAGGTATTTTTCACTTTCCAGTATCGTAAAAAAATAATAAGGCTGATGATGGAACCGATGCCGGCAATCACATCGGGCAGTGCGGGGCTCAGGTAATTGGAGGAGAACCATTGCAGCACTGAAAAAGACAGGCCGGATACCAGGATGGCGGGCATTACTTCTCTTGCTTTTTTAACACCCGCCATCAGCACTACCAGGTAAAAAGGCAGTATCAAACTTAAAATGGGCAGCGTTCTGCCTACCATTTGTGAAATCGCCATTTCAGGTATACCTGTTACCTGCGAAGCAACTGTAATAGGTATTCCAATGGAGCCAAAAGCCACTGGGGCCGTATTGGCAATCAGGCAGAGGCCGGCTGCGTAGAGTGGTTTAAATCCAAGGCCTACCAGCATGGCAGCAGTAATGGCAACGGGCGCGCCAAAACCAGCTGTACCTTCCAAAAAAGAACCAAAAGAAAAAGCAATTAGCAGGGCCTGCAGGCGCCGGTCTGCAGTAATGGATGCCATGAAGTGCCTGATAATTTCAAACTGCCCGCTTTTAACGGTTATATTGAATAAGAACACAGCTGTTATAATAATCCAGCAGATGGGAAACAAGCCATACAATACACCATTGGCTGTTGATAGCAGTGCCAGTTGCACAGGCATCCCATATACAAAAATGGCGATGATTGCGGCAATGACCGTAGCTATTACGATGGCCTTGTAGCCCTTCATTTTCTTTACTATCAGTGCCCAGAATATAAACAGCACAGGAATGGTTGCCACCAGTACCGATAAAGTCATATTGCTGAAAGGGTTCACCACCTGCGTCCAATGCATAAGCGCTTATTTTATGGTATCAGCTATAAAATTATATAAAATAAAATTCTGCCCTTGAACATCCACTCCGTTACAGCAGTTCAGCCGTCAACAGTTTTTTTTAACAGGCAACTTCAACCGGCCCTGACGAAATACGGCTGCTGTGGAGCATTTTCATGTAAATATAACCGCATTACACGAACCCTTTAAGTACAAATACCTAATAAATAAAAGGGTTTACACCGAATACATTGTATTTTATTTTACTGCAATAACTTATTATAGTACAGCGTTTTGTTTTATTATCATTGCATCTTAAAAAGGTGCTGAAAACAGTGGTATTCATTCATAAAACCCCTTTCCATGCTTACAAAATTCAATGCAACTATTTTCTTGGTGGATGACGACGCATTGTGCCTGAATCTGTACAGGCAGTTTTTAAAGCAATTGGGCTATACCAATGTACGCATGTTCGACAATGGCAATGATTGCCTGGAAAGCCTGCCTTCGCTGCAGCCGGATATTATTTTCCTGGATTATAATATGGATGACATGAACGGTCTTGACGTGCTGAAACAAATCAAGCAGTTCAATCCGTCGATTATTGTGCTGTTTATCTCTGGACAGGAGGATATAGAAAAAGCAATAAATACCATACAGCACGGCGCCCTGGACTATATTGTAAAGTCTTCGCTCAATACAGAAAAACTGAAGAGCATTATGGAGCGTGTAGAGGCTAAATTACCGGAGAAAAATGAATCCGCCCCCGAGCAATCATCCTCTTTCTTCAAGCGGCTTTTTTCCTGACCAGGTAAGCAACAGCCAGTCCCTTCCTGCCATTTTCCCCATTTTTACTTACTCTACCCTGCTACAGGCGAAGTGCTGCACCACGGCTAGCGGCAACTCATCCGCGTACATTATTATTACCCTGTTATGCCCATGCGGCAACCCGATATTGCCAGTAGTATTTTCTGACCACGCATAAAAAACCCCTCCTGTTGTTCAGAAGGGGTTTTCTGTATGTTTTCAGCAGGCAGTAAATCAACAAACTGCTATGCTGTTGGTACAATTGTATTATTGCACCACTATTTTCTGTACAAAATTGAATCCTGCTTTCTGCATCTGCAGGATATACACACCCTTAAAGGAAGCGGGCAAAGGTATTTCAGCAACACTGCCGGTTATGTTAATAGATCCACCACGTACCGTCTGGCCACCAAGTGTATTAATCCTGTATTCAAAAACACCGCCTGTATTGCCAGCTGTTATATGAATAGCATTGTGTACAGGGTTGGCCACTGTTAAATAAGCACCCATATTCAGGTTACTGATTTTAACCACTTTCGACAATTTGGTTTTGCCGTCAATGTCTACACTGCGCAGCCGGTAATAAGTCTGTTCTTTCAGCGGCTGGCTGTCTGCAAACTGGTATTGCTGCAGATCTGTCTGGTTGCGTGCCGCTACAGTACCAATGGTGTAGAAAACAATACCATCATCGCTTCTCTGTACTTCATAGTACCCTACATTTATTTCATCTGTAGTTGTCCAGTTAATCATTGCAGTGCCATTATTTTTAGACGCACTGAACTGTACCAGGTTTACAGGAAGAATAAACGATACACTGCCTAATGCAAACGATCCAAAAGAAGCGAGTGTGGTAGCAGAAATATTACCGGTAGTGGTTGTATTGCCGGTAGCGCCGGTGCCCACAGATGTCCAGTTACCACCAATATAGTTGGCCACTCTTATGTCTGCCAGTGCATAGTTGGGCATAGCCACTTTACTATTGTCCCAGTTCATATCAATATTGGCAGTACCACCACTTACCCTGTTTACTATCCAGTATTCATTGGGGTCAACGGTTCTAAGCGGCAATGCCAGGTTACCCAGGTTGGTGGTTGCTCCCGCGTAATTGGCGTTAAATACAGCAGCAGCAGATAGGCTGCTGATGCTGATGCGGCGCTCTACAGTGCCATTGCCCAGTGGAAAAGCAAAAGCTGTAGTACCGGATTTGCGTACCCAGCCGTTTACGTGGCTGGCATCGCCGTCTCCGGTATAAGAAGCGCCTGCTTCATAGATAAGGTAGTTGGGTGTTACCGAAGTAGTAAGATCGCCAGCAGAAAATGTGTGTACGCCGCTTACACTAAGATCATTGTTAAGGGTAATACCGGCGGTGTTGTTGGTTACCAGGTTAAAAGTTTTAAATAGCTGTGCACCATTTACCGCCTGTGCGCCTGTTCCGTTCAGGTACAGTGTACCGGTGCCCACTGCCATGGAAGACTGCCCGTTTACCAGGTTTTGCTTTACATGCAGGTTTCCGTTGTTGGTGAGTGCTGCACCGGAGGCGTTGGTAAAGCCGCCGTTGATGAACAGTATATCCGACGCGCCGCTGATGTAAAGCGTGCCGTTGTTCTGCAGGTCTACTTGTGCCTGCAGCGAAGCTGAGCAGGCCAGCAGTGCCATTGATAAGAAAATAGGGTTTATAAATAGTTTCATAATATCAGTTTATCAGGGTTTAATAAATTATTTTTTCAGTGACTGTATTTCCTTTTTCAGCGCATCTATCTGTACCTGCTGCTCTTTAATGGCATTGATAAGTACAGGCACCATTTCGGCGTAGTTCATTCCAAGATTTTCTTTTGCCTCATCACCCAGCACTACTTCAGGTATAATTTTCTTTACTTCCTGGGCTATTAAACCAATCTTGTTGCCACCCGTATTATCTTTCCAGTTATAGGCTACAGGTTTTAAACGCAGCACTTCTGCAAGACCGTAAGGCAGGTCATGAATATTCTTTTTTAACCGGATGTCAGAAGTCTGTATGGTACCATTGGAAGCATACACTGCAGACCATCTTCTGCTGCTGTTACCATTGGTTCTGGAGTTATCAGCATCGGGTATAACATCGCCGCCAAACATATGTGTTTCAGTTCCACCTACTTCATAGTAAACAATACCAGACGCATTGGTAAACCCGGCAAAACTTGTTCCTACCATGAAATCTGCATTAATTCCACCATTGGTAATACGCATATTACCACCATTAAGATGCAATTTTTGACCGGGGTTATTGGTGCCAATGCCCACATTTCCGCTGCCGTCAATACGCATACGCTCATTGGTCGACTGCGTTGTGCCACCCGTCATAAAAGCAAGCGATTTTGCTGCAGTACCTGTTCCTATCAAAAAATTCTGGCCAATATTATAGAGATACGCATCATTGGCGCCGCCCATTACACCGCTTGCATTGGTACTGCTGTTAATACCCATATCTACGAAATTGGTTGTTTCACTTCCATTGTCCGCTGTGGCAACAACATCGGATGATGCACTGGTTCCATTAGATCCGTTTTGAATATTTAACTGCAGGTAACTGTTGATGGCACCTTTTCCCACTATAGCATTCACGGAAGTGGTAGTACCTGCATCCACCACCAGTTTTTCAGGATAGGTACCATTGAAAGTGGAAGTACCTATTCCAATATTACCGGTATTGCTGATGCGCATCCTTTCTGTATTATTGGTAATAAAGGGAAGCGAAAAATTACTTGTGGTACCCAAATTCTGTGCAGCGCTGCTTACATTGTTCCCGCCCAGCGTCCATGCGGTTCCGCCGCCACTGCCGGGCAGATTCTCAGTAGTTACAAGCCAGTTGGCACCATTGCTTATAAGGGCTATCACTTTATTTGTCTGAGTTACCGTCCAGCTGGCTAGTCCGTCTATGGTCTGCGACGATGTGGTAGCGATGGTAAGTGCAGAAGCATTTGAACTGGTGCTCTTCACCCAATAAGTTCTTCCGGAGCAGGCTGTTGCATCCGGCAGTGTAAGGGTTGCTGCAGAAGTACCTGTAAATACCAGCATATTGTCTGTAATGACTGCAGAACCGCTGGTGCTGAAAGCCCTGTAGGCGGTGGACAAAGAGCCACGCACATCCAGGGTTGAATTGGGGGTTGCAGTACCCACGCCGATTTGTGCGTCAGCATTTGCGGCAAATAATACAATGGTAGCTACAGCAGTTAATGTTTTACGTATCATAAAAAATAGCGTTCGTTTTGTTTGGTTATTAAATTTTATTATTTCCCGGGATTATTGAGCTCTCGCATTGTTTGTTTCATAGCATTGATTTCCTGCTTTAACTCTTTAATCGCGTTTATCAATACAGGAACAAGTTCAGCGTAGTTCATGCCAATATTTTCCTTTGTTTCATCGCCCACTACCACTTCTGGAACAATCTTCCTTACATCCTGGGCAATCAGGCCGATTTTATTATCTGCATGCGGGCTTGTTTTCCAGTTATAGCTTACCGGTTTCATTGCAAGGATTTCTTTTAACCCGTATTTTAAATCTGAAATGTTTGTTTTAAGTCTTAAGTCGGAAGTCTGAATAGTGCCGTTAGTAGCATAGACGGCGGTCCATTTCAGGGCTGAACTTCCCAGGGCATAACTGTTACTAACAGCGGGAAACAAATCATTTTTCACGGTCATGCTGGAACTGCTTATCCGCATCCGCTCTGCACCATCTGCACCGGTAGTGCCAGTATTGGTAAAAAATATCAGATCTTTGTTCTGTGCGCCGTTACCCACATAGAAATCCGCGCCTGTGGCATATAGGTAAGCAGTATTACCTCCATTAAGTATGCTGCTATTTCCTGAACTGTAGCCCTGGCTATTAATTCCCATATCAATGTATACTGTACCGGATGTGCCATTGTTGCCAGTGGCAACAATGTCTGAGCTGGCAAAGTTGCCGTTATTGGTATTCTGTATATTTAATTGTAAAAAGTCATTGACATTGCCGGTGGCATAAATGGCAGTATTGGTGGCAGTACCTGCATTGACCAATAGTTTCTCCGCATTGGTTACACTGAAACTGCTTGTGCCAATGCCCAGGTTACCCGTTGCTGAAAGGCGCATTTTTTCTGTATTGTTAGTAACAAACGGGAAATCATAATTGCTGGCCGTTCCAATACTCTGCAGGGAACTTGTATTATTACCCCCCTGTATCCATGAAGTGCCGCCGCTGTTGCCCGGCAGGCTTTCTGCCGCCACCAGCCAGTTGCTGCCATTGCTTACCAGCCTGATGGCTTTATTGGTTTGTGTAATTGTCCATGATGCAAGTCCGTCAATTGTCTGGGAAGAAACAGTTGCCACCGTAAGTACTGAAGCGTTTGAGCTGGTACTTTTTACCCAATAGGTTCTGCCGGAACAGGTAGCAGCGTCCGGTAATGTAAGTGTAGCCGCAGCTGTTCCGGTAAATACCAGCATATTATCAGCAATTGCCGCAGAAGTACTGGCGGCAAAGGCCCTGTACCCGGCCGAGAGCGATCCGCGCACATCCAGTGTAGAATTAGGTGTGATAGTACCTACCCCAACCTGGGCGTTAAGACTGGTTATTGCAAAAAAGGCCGTCACAGCAGCAAGGCATTTACTTTTCATTTTGTTTGCTATTTAATATTTAATAGAATGATAAATAATTTTACACCGGTTCCTGGTTCACCATTTGCCAGTTACTGTTTACCCGATTTTTTCATTTCACCAATAACTGCTTCCAGGTTTTCAATTTTTTTATTCAGTTCTTTGATGGAATTAATGAGCACCGGCACCAGTTCTGCGTAGTTCATACCCAGGTTTTCTTTTTCTTCATTGCCGCTAACCACCTGTGGTATTACTTTTTTTACTTCCTGCGCAATCAGTCCTATCTTATTGCTGCCTGAATTATCTTTCCAGTCGTAGCTCACCGGCTGCAAACGCAATATCTCCGGCAGGCCATAGCCCAGCGGATGAATATTTTTTTTCAACCTGATATCCGACGTCTGGATGGTACCGTTGGTAGCCCACACAGCTGTCCAGCGGTTGGTGGTATTTCCTGCAGAATAAGTATTGTCCTGGCCCGGAATCAATCCTGTATTGTTTATCCGCATCCGCTCTGTATTTACGCCTGAAGTAGTGGTATAGAAAATAAGGCTTTTGTTATTGGTGGAATTCCCGATTACAAAGTCATTGCCGGTTGTATACAGGTAAGCATTATTGGCGCCGCCCAGGATACCGGTGGCTGAATAGCCGCTTGAATTAATACCAAGGTCTACATAGTTGGTGGTTTCACTGCCATTATCAGCAGTTGCTACCACATCTGAAGACGCCAGTGTACCGCCGTTCTGATTCTGGATATTCAGCTGCAGGTAGTTGTTGTTGTTACCGCGTCCCACGATAGCATTTACTGAAGTAGAAGTACTGGCGTCTACCAACAATTTTTCCCGGTTGGTGCCGGAAAAACTTTCTGTTCCTATTCCCACTGAAAGGCCGCTATTACTCCGGTCGCCCAGGATGATTTCATTGGCCAGGGTGGCTGATGCGTTGTATCCTATTGCAGTAGAATTGGTGGCTGTACTGGTGGCCGACGCGCCCGCTCCAAGCACCGTAGCATTGGATACATTACCGATACTGCTGCCATTTCCTATAGCAATACCGCTGTTACCATTCACCACAGCTGCATTACCGATGGCTATGGCCGGGCTGATGCTGTAAGCTACGGTGGCACCCGTACCCATTGCTATAGAACTGGCGCTGTTGGCTACTGCTGTGGTACCAATAGCCACTGCATTGGCTGCGTTGGTAACTGTTTTACTGGCAGCAGTACTGTGGCTGCCTATTGCAATGGAATTGGACGCATTGGCTGTGGCATTATCACCCAGCGCAATGGCATCTGTTATACTGTAAGCAGTAACTGCAGCGGAGCCTATCGCCAGTGAATTGGTATTGTTGGCGGCGGCGCCGTTGCCAATGGCAAATGAATTGATACCATTGGTGACTGCACTGTTGCCAATTGAAAAAGAGTTATCGGTGTTAACTGCTGCACTGTTACCAATGGCAAAACCATTGGTATGGTTAAACCCAATGCTGGCGGTGCTGCCAATGGCATAAGATTGGGTTGAGTTGTTAAATGCAGCACCTGTTCCCAACGCCAGTGAATTCTGATCAAAACGGCCCACCTGTACACTGTTTACTTTGATGGCCAGTGGCTGTGCATCCGTAGTTCCCAGGAAACTAGTGGAAGGGTTAGTGGATGCATTACCGGTGAGCGACCATGCACTCACTGCTGCCGGACTTATTTTTTTTACTACGCCATTTATTATAGTAAGCAGGCTGTCTGTATTGGCGCCTGTTTGCACACCTGCCAGGTAAAGCGGGTTGCTGGCCGCACTCACCTGCAGCTTATAAGAAGGACTCACTGTACCAATGCCTACATTTCCTGCTCCGTCTATGCGCATTCTTTCGTTGGATGCCTGGGAAGTGCCGCCCGTCATAAATACCAGCGACTTTGAAGCAGTGCCCGTACCCAGCAAAAAATTCTGACCAATATTGTAGAGGTATGCGTCATTGGCGCCTCCCATTATACCACTTGTATTGGCGCTGCCATTAATACCCATGTCTACATAGTTGGTAGTTTCACTGCCATTGTCTGCAGTAGCCACTACATCAGAAGAAGCACTTACCCCGTTGGAGAGATTCTGAATATTCAGCTGAAGATAACTGTTGATGGTTCCTTTTCCTACAATAGCATTCACAGAACTGGTGGTACCGGCATCTACCAGTAGTTTTTCAGGATAGGTTCCGTTAAATGAGGAAGTGCCTATACCAAGATTACCGGTACTGGTTAACCGCATTTTTTCAGTATTGTTTGTAATGAACGGTAAATCATAATTATTAAGCGTTCCCAGTTTTTTAAGGGAAGCTACGGTGTTACCTCCCTGGCTCCAGTCGGTGGTAGAACCGGTAGGTAATGTCTGCGCAGTAATATTCCAGTTTGCGCCATTGCTGATTATGCGTATGCCTTCATTGGCCTCATCAATTAACCAGCTGCTGAGACCATCAATGGTTTGCGACGCTGTAGTGGCAACAGTGAGTACAGAGGTGTTTGAACTGGTATTCTTAAGCCAGTAGGCGCGGCCAACGCAAGCAGTGGCATCCGGCAAAGTGACCGTAGCCGCAGCCGTGCCGGTAAATACCAGCATGTTATCTGTTACTGCCGCTGATGTACTGGCCGTAAAAGCACGGTAGTTTAAAGAAAGCGATCCCCTTATATCGAGCGTAGAATTTGGGGTAGTAGTACCTACGCCAATTTGAGCACCGGCATGCAATGCACATAGTAAAATAGCAGCGATAGAAATCGAAATTTTGGTTTTCATGATACTGGATGGGCCGTTTTGCCTGTTTTAAATGATTTGCAGTGTATGTTTGGATAGCTATTCATCAATTAATTCTTCTCCACTCAGTACCGTCTGATAATATTTCATAAAAATTGCTACCCGCTGCTGTTGGCAGTGTGGTAGTGGTAGTGCTGGCATCGGTACGTACCGCCAGAGATAAAGTAACTGCACCCGTACCCTGGTTTAACAGCCTGTAAATTCTGCCGGCACAGGTGCTGGCTGCAGCCAATGTGAAAGTGGCTGCAGCGCCTGTATTAATGACCACGTAATCTGTTGCCAATACGGTATAGTTGCCTGTTCCGCTTCTGTACGCCATTGCCAGCGAACCCGTAACAGACAGCGTAGAATTGGGATTATTATTACCGATGCCAACATTACCCGCGCCGGTAACGCGCATTCTCTCCGTGGCATTGGCCTGTGTAGCATTGGGCGTGGTAAAAAATACCAGCGCTTTGTTATTTCCCAGGTTACCCATGGTAAAATCATTCCCTGCCGCGTAGAGATAGGTATTATTGACGCCGTTCAGCACCGGGATGGCGGTATTATTATACACACTTGAGTTTACACCCATATCTATATAGTTACTGGTCTCTGTTCCATTGTCAGCCGTAGCCACCAGGTCTGAACTGGCATTGACGGTGGCCGACCTGTTCTGCACATTTATCTGAAGGTAGTTGTCTATACTGCCCTTGCCCGTCATCAGGTTATACGAAGTGGTAGTACCGGCATCAATCAGTAATTTCTCCGGGTTGGTAGCGTTGAATGCATTGGAGCCTACGGCCATTCTGCCGCTCTGCAAACGCATTATCTCAGACATACCGTTTATATAATGATAGCTCTTAAAAAGAATGGGTTCGTCGCCATCATCACCAATGATAAATTCAAAACCGCCATTGTTACTGGTACCGGTTGAGCCAAACTCAAAATAATCAGTACCTGCAGAACTACCCTTCACCCTGAAGTTGCCGTTAACATCGGTATACATCTTGGGTTTATAAAAAGATGCATTGGCGGCTTCAAACTGTAACGCAGAACGGATATAGGTTACTTTCTCATTATTATCATCATAATCTGTATACCCCTGTGTAAGCCCAAGGGTCTGGCGGCGTCCAAATTCAAGGAAAGATGCCCCATTAGATTTCAGGATCATCTGCTTGTCATCGCTGGTGCCTAAAAAATTTGTTGCCGGGTTAATATTGGCATTGCCGGTCTGACTCCAGCTGACTGCTGAGCTGCTGGGCAAAAAACTAACAATATGCCAGTTGCTACCGGTACTTACCAGTGTGACTGTCTGGTATTGGCCGTTCACCGTCCAGCTGGTTAAACCATCTATGGTTTGAGAAGCCGAAGTGGCAATGGTGAGGACCGGTGTAGGTCCTGTAAGACTGGCATTTTTTATCTGGTACGTTCTGCCGGCAATAGAAGCCGCTGTTGGAAGGGTTACAGTAGCAGCGCTGCTGCCGGTAAAAACTAAAATATTATCGGTAATATCGGCAGTAGTATTAGCAGTAAATGACCGGTAGCTGGTAGAAAAAGAACCGCGCACGTCCAGCATTGAATTAGGTGTAGTAGTACCGATGCCTATCTGTGCGGTTAAAGCGCCAGAAAAGAACAGCATACAGCAACAGGAAAGAAAATGGTTTTTCATAATTATAATTGCTTATTGGATGAAGGGTGGATTACCAGTAGAACGCTGATATTTAATTTTAATTAGCTTTTAATTGATAGTTTCAATAAAATGTAACTACTACGTAACCGCGTATAAGTGAATGCCATTATGGAAAAAAAACAAGTATTGTGTTTAGTTACAATCAGGGCTCCCCGGGATTATTTAAGGGTAGATAACAGGGGAGGTGTGACTGCTCTATTCCCTTTTTTGTTTTGCCGCCATTCCCAGTTAATACCTACTACAAAATACCTTTGGCTGCTGAGCGGATTAAAACTATAGAGCGGGAAACTCCATTGATTATAAGAAAACCCCAGTAATACGCCGGGGTCAACCAGTGAGTTGGAGGCAAACATGCGGGTATGCTGCAGGGCGATGCCGGTGTATACCCAGTCGAAGGGTTCATACCATAATTCTGACCAGTTATAAAAAAAATTGTCCTGGTGGGTAGCTGCCGATACGCTGTACTGTGCTTCTGAAGAAAAATTAAATTTCCCGTAACTGATGGCTGAGTTCAGGCCGAATGAGCCGCCATTCAGTTTGCCTGCCATACCACCAATCATGGGTGTTACAGACCAGGAAAGATTATCCTTGCCGGAAAAGACCCTGCCGGCATACAGCGAAAAAGTTTGTATGTCTTCGTAATTATAGCGTGCTTCAGCATACCATTTTTTAGGGGTCTGGTAGTGTGCCACAGGCGCCAGCAAACTTGTCTGCCCGCCCCCCAGGAAGGAATACTGTTCAACACTGAAGGCAGTTTGTGAAAAAACTGCCAGCTGTACGGCAAGAAAGAGCAGTATAACAGGCAGGCTACGCATACTTCATTTCGGGCATGGTCATTTCAACGGTATTTTTTTCGCTGATGATGATCTCTGCATTCATGAGCCTGTCATAAATAGATATCTCTTTTAAAAATGGATTCCAGAAAAAAACCAGTTTGTCAATAGGTGTCCATAAAATCACCCAGCTGAAGATATCCAGTGCATGACCTATCAATGAATGCAGCCGGTTATCGTCCTTTAGAACAGTAATCATAAAAAGCTGGCTCAGCATTACCACGGTCATGCTTATGCCCAGCAATTTGTATGACCCCTTCTTAAATTTTTTGAATTCTGATTCTTTAATCGTTTTCTGTACTGAGAAATGCCTGCGGATAGAATGGATCAATGGTTCTATATATTGCCTGTCGCTTTCTTTATTACATACCAGTTTAAAACGGATGGTTGAATACCGTTTGATGGCTACGATGGAAGAAGAAATGTATTTCTCAAACTCGTGGCTGAGCTGTCTTTTATAAATAGGAGAAGGGTCATGCGCATTAAAATAAGCATCAATGGTTTTCTCATCAACTGTTAAGAAAATAGTGATCCGTTTTAATAGCATGTTATTCATACAGTACAGATTATAACCGGGTGCTGCTGCAGCTATAACAAAGCTGTTATGCTGCCGGCTCTACACACATATAAAAATGGATGTGCATTCAGCACAATTCAAACGGTTGCGGGGCGCCTCTATTATTTTAAATAATAAAATTTCACCCGGCTAAGTGTAAATATTCAATTGCGTAAGTAGTCCTGTATAAGATCAAAACAGCCTGCAACCCCGTCCCGCGGTTCGATAAGTAATAGCTGCTACGCTTTCAACTATTTAATAACTAATCAGTGAAATATGAAATAATAACAACAATTATTAAAAAACAAGCCCGTTTTAAATAAAACATGCGGAAGCTGTTGGTTCTTGGCTGGTTGCTCTCACTCTTATGCTGTGTAATGCTGCTTTTCTGGTACAATGAAGGGAGGTACAGGCTGCCCACCCCCCTGCCTAAAAACTATACAGCTGTGCCCAATGGATCATTTATACAGTTGCAGGGCATAACAGGCAAAGAGATGCACAAACCACTGCTGCTGCATTTTTTTAATCCTGATTGTCCCTGTTCAAGATTTAACCTGGCTTATGTAAAAAAACTGGCGAAGCAGTACGGCAGCCAGGCTGATTTTATATTGGTGCTGGTTACTGCCAGGAATTATTCACCGCAGGAAATCCGGAAGCGGTTTGATATCTCTTTACCCATCATACAGGACGGCGGGCTATCTGCATCGTGCGGAGTATATTCTACGCCCCAGGCGGTTATCATTGATACAAAGCAGCAATTGTATTACAGGGGCAATTATAACCGAAGCCGTTATTGTGTAGACAAGGCCACCAATTACGCGGAGGCAGCGTTGGAAGCATTATTAAAAAATAACTATACTGTTACATTCGACCAGATGGCGCTTAAAGCATACGGTTGCCAGCTTCCCGGTTGCGGCAGGCAATAAGCAGTTATTTATATACCTATGAAAAAAAATAAACAACAGTTGGTCAATACCCTCCAGCTGGAAATAAAAACCAGGTCTGACAGATGGATGAACTATTTTCTTGTCAGTTTTTTTGTTGGTGGTCTCTTCCTCGCCAGGTATTATGAGACATGGACTATTGCATGGGGTATTGGCGGGCTTGGGCTGCTGGCGTACTACTCGGCCAAATGGCTGCTGCCGGCATCCGGTCTTTACCAGTATGTTCTTAGTACTGTACTGGCCATTTTCATGGCGCAATATATTTACCAGATGCATGGCCTGTTTGAAATGCATTTTTTTGCTTTTATCGCCAGCGCCATACTTATTACCTACCAGAACTGGAAACTACAGCTGCCATTGGTAATTGTAGTGGTATTGCATCATGCCAGCCTCGGCTACCTGCAGAATATGGGGTATGAAAGGGTTTATTTTACACAGCTGGATAATATTACACTGGATACATTCATCATCCATATTATTCTTGCTGCTGTCATTTTCTTCACCTGCGGTCTCTGGGCTTACCAGTTAAAAAAATCCAGTGAAATACAAATCAGCCAGACCATTGAGAATAACCGCCTGCAGGAGGAAGCCCACCTGCTGAATGAGCGCCGGCGTAACCAGGAAGAACTGGAAGCGGCATATAAAGAAGCCTTAAAAGCACGTGAAGAAGCGGAACAGGCCAACCAGGCAAAGAGCATTTTCCTGGCCACCATGAGCCATGAAATACGTACGCCCATGAACGGTGTATTGGGCATGGCTTCATTACTGGCGGAAACCGCCCTTACGGAGCAGCAAAGAAGTTTCACTGAATCCATTGGCAGTTGCGGAGAAAGTTTATTGAATGTAATCAATGATATTCTTGACTATTCCAAAATAGAATCCGGCAACATGGAAATTGAGCAGGAAGATTTTGAACTCAGGAGCTGTATTGAAGATGTACTGGAAATGTTTGGCAGTAAAGCGGCCGGGCTGGGCATTGAGCTTGTTTACCAGATAAAAGAGAATACCCCCTTCCAGGTAGTGGGCGATCATCTAAGGCTTCGCCAGGTACTCACCAACCTGGTAGGAAATGCTATGAAGTTTACGCC
>JANPGT010000422.1:0-4136 GCA_031424135.1 Chitinophagaceae bacterium | reverse complement strand
AGCCTCGGCTTTTTTGTATTGTTTTTTTCGCTTCCATTTATTAAGATTGGCGGCCGCCCGCTGTTTTTATTCAATATCCCCGAAGCCAGGTTCATCATTTTTGGCAAAGTGTTCTGGCCACAGGATTTTTTTATACTGGGCGTTACCATGATTACGTTTATTGTATTTGTGGTACTCTTTACGGCGGCTTTCGGACGTTTGTTCTGCGGCTGGGTCTGCCCGCAGACAATATTTATGGAGATGCTTTTCCGTAAAGCCGAATTCCTGATAGAAGGCGATGCGGCACATCAAAAACTGCTGAAAAACAGTCCGTGGACACCTAAAAAAATCAGGGTGAAGTTTACCAAGCACCTGGTCTTTTTCCTGCTGGCATTTATCATTGCTAATTTCTTTCTTTCTTATATCATTGGCGTAGATGCCCTGGAAAAAATTATTACGGAGCCGGTAAGTGAACATGCAGGCGGGTTGTTCTCCATCCTTATCTTTTCAGGTGTCTTTTACGGAGTATATGCTTATTTCCGCGAACAGGCCTGTACGGTAGTCTGCCCCTACGGAAGACTGCAGAGCGTATTGCTGGATCGTAATTCAATGATTGTGGCCTATGATCATAAGCGTGGAGAGCCCAGGGGTAAATTTAAAAAAATAGCCAGCGCTGATACAAACCCGGGCGATTGTATAGATTGTTTTCAGTGTGTGAAGGTTTGCCCCACTGGTATAGATATCCGCAACGGCACACAGATGGAATGCGTGGGCTGTACCGCCTGTATTGATGCCTGCAACGTAATGATGGATGCCACCGGAAGGCCACGCGGCCTGGTGAGGTATGCATCGGAAAACGGTATCGCCGAAGGCAAAAAACTAACTTATACCGGCAGGATGAAATTTTATACAGTGGTGCTGATAATCTTGGCCAGCCTGCTGACTTTTCTGCTGGCAACCCGTAAGAATGTAGACGGTACCATTGTGAGAGCTGCCGGTATGCTTTACCAGGAAAGGGGAGAAGACAGCCTGTCTAATCTCTATACCATCAAAGTGGTTAACAAGACCCTGTACGATGTGCCGCTTACCCTGCGCCTGGTAAATGCTCCGGGCCGGGTAATTGAAGCAGCAGGAAGCAGTATACTGGTTAAAAAAGAGGGGCAGGGCTCCGGGTCATTTTTTGTGGTGTTGCCCAAAAGTTTTATCAGCAAAAGAAAATTGTCTTTGAAAGTGGGCCTCTACGAAGGCGATAAGCAAATTACCGTGCTGGAGACCAGCTTTATGGGCGCATTCAGTAAATTTTAAAAATTGAAATACGATGAACTGGGGATATAAATTGTTTGCCGCTTTTGTTGTTTTTACCTGTATGATTGGCTACATGGCGTACCGTTGCTTTGGATCCAATTTTGAACTGGTGGAAAAGGAGTACTATAAAAGTGAACTGCGTTACCAGGAAGTGATTGATGGCAAGGGACAGGCCGGTGTACTCAGCGCCAGTCCGGTCATAAAGCAGTCCGGCAAAGAAATCATTCTGCAGATGCCCGATGAAATGAAAGATGCCACCGTTTCGGGCGATGTATTGTTCTACTGTGCTTACGATTCAAAGAAGGACAGGAGGATAGGGCTGTCACTCGACAAAAACGGAACGCAATCGTTCGCCAGCACCGTAACACCCGGGACCTATACCGTAAAAATAGACTGGCGCAAAGACGGTAAGAAATATTATTCTGAAAAGAACATAACCATTCTGTAGTAATGATAAGTATTCTGATAGCAGGTTTTACCCTTGGTTTTGCCGGCAGCCTCCATTGCGTGGGTATGTGCGGACCGCTAAGCCTTGCATTGCCTGCCTGGCATCTGCGGGGGCCTGCTAAATTTTTATCTTTATTGCTTTACCAGTTTGGCCGCATCATTACTTATGCTGTACTGGGTTTAATTTTTGGGTTGGCAGGCCGCGGCATTTATATCGCCGGCATCCAGCAATGGTTGTCAA
Source organism: Chitinophagaceae bacterium (assembly GCA_031424135.1). Taxonomy (GTDB): domain Bacteria; phylum Bacteroidota; class Bacteroidia; order Chitinophagales; family Chitinophagaceae; genus JACMLD01. The sequence goes on along the minus strand of JANPGT010000422.1, from coordinate 2,164 downwards.
TAACACTGGGTTTACTGGTATTGCTGATGGCAGCTATGTATTTTGTAAAGCAGGGCAATATTCACCTGGCTTTCCTAAACCGTTTTTACCAGGGGGTAAGCAAACTGATTGGCCGGGTCATTAAAAGTAATCCCGGGTTCAGCGCCTTCCTGTTACTGGGCATGGCCAATGGTTTACTGCCCTGTGGTATGGTGTATATAGCACTGGCAGCCACCCTGTCTTTTTATACTGTGTACCATGCTGTTGGGTTTATGTCATTTTTTGGTGCAGGTACTTTACCCGCCATGATGCTGGTGGGATATGGTGGGCAAATGATCAATCCCGGCCTTAAACGGCTTTTCAGAAAATCCATTCCCTTCTTTATTACTGCCACCGGTATTATCCTTATACTGCGCGGCTTAAACCTGGGCATCGCGTTTATCAGTCCTGTATTACCAACCCCTGCAGGCCAGGCAATCATCTGCCATTAGTACTTCCCGAATTACCATGGTTGGTTGTTGAAATCTTCCGGTTTAAAAAATACTGGCAGCTGCAAACCTGCCTGCTGTGTTAACACCTGTTGAATGAATTATCCGCTGTTTTGGCGGCAGCTTTGTAATTTCGGTCCTGGCGTAAGGAAGCGCCGGTGTGAAAATCAACACAGCAGCTTATATTAGCGGCAAAATAAATGTGGTTAGCATGATGCGGAAATACAAAACAGATGGGGTAGAATGGAGTCATGTGCTGAACATAAAGAATTTTTTGTACCTGCTTTTTGGCACGGGACTGGCGGTGCTGGCCATGAAGGGGTTTATGATTCCTAACCGGTTCCTGGATGGCGGTATTACCGGTATTTCTATCCTGCTCCACGAGATATTTCACATCAATATCAGTCTGCTGGTAATTGTATTGAATGCCACTTTCATCTACCTGGGTTATCGCAGAATAGGCAAAACATTTGCCGTGCAGACTACTATTGCAGTGTTCCTGCTGGCACTGGGACTGCTGTTTGTAGACATTAAACCCATCACCCATAATAATTTCCTTATCGCCATATTTGGAGGGCTGCTGATAGGCGCCGGTGTTGGCCTGGTTATCCGGGCCGGGGGTGTAATTGATGGTGCAGAAGTGGTAGCGGTGTTCACCAAGCGCAGAACCGGTTTTTCCAACAGCGAAATCATTATGCTGATTAATACCATCATTTTTGCTGTTGCTGCTATCCAGTTTGGAATAGAGACCGCCATGTATTCCATTATCACCTATTTTACAGCTACCAGGGCCACCAACTATGTAGTAGACGGTATAGAAGAGTTTACTGCCATGAACATCATTTCTTCGCAGCATGAAGAGGTAAAGCATTTCCTTGTAAATGAACTGGGCAAGGGTATTACCGTGTATAAAGGAGAGCGTGGTTACCTGCCGGGTAGTTTTGAAGTAAGAGCAGATGTTGATATTATCGTAACCATCGTTACACGGCTGGAGATAAAGCAGATCCAGGATACATTAATGACCATCGACCCTAAAGCATTTGTATTTATACAAAGCATCAAAGAAGCAAGTGGCGGTATATTAAAAGCAAAAGCCCATGCAAAATAGGGCGGATATGCTGGTTGTTGCCGTTTATTTGCTGGAGGAATAGTTGCCTCCATTTTACTTTTATTACAGCCATAAACATACGCTAAAATGTATTGCAGTGTAGCCCGGTGATAGCCAGGGTTGAGAAGAAAGCGGAAAACCTGCCCGCACATATTAGCCCGGCTATTGGTGTGCCCAGCGATGCAAGTGAGCAGATCTGCAGTATGATTATGGCCAACCGATTGCCTCCATCTCCACAAAATAAATTGGAACCTAATATTGCGGCTGCCGACCTGGCTTGCCGGGAAATGAACTGGCCGCAGCAGTGGCCGCCCAACTGTATACCGAACCCGGTGCAGCAGCCATAAAGTTTGCCGGAAGCAATATGCGTTATTTATAATATATTCATTGGTCAAAATGCTGTTTAACCCATGGCCGCAACCGTAAAAACAAGAGTTCAGTCCATAGATTTCCTGAGGGGCATTATTATGATCATCATGGCGCTTGACCATGTAAGAGACTACCTGCTCAGGGACTCCTTTTTTTATGATCCCCTCGATCTTCAAAAAACAAGTATCCCCTTATTTTTTACCCGCTGGATTACCCATTT
>JANPGT010000421.1:0-10555 GCA_031424135.1 Chitinophagaceae bacterium | reverse complement strand
GTTTATAACTTCATTGCAGTGCAACAACACGCTGCACCAAGGAAGCATGGCGCCAATATACCAGGACCTGGTAAAATAATGCCCCACCAATACCGGCACTCTCAGTACAAATCATTTACTAAAATGATATTGCTCACTGGTACAGGAAATCAACAACATTAATTTTACTACGGCAGAATAATAAGGACCCGGTATGCCAGTACAATCAATTGACACTATATGCTCAAATTCATTTTTGCAGGAATACTGTTGCTGCATGGACTGGTACATGCAATAGGATTTACCAGGGCCTATGGGTGGGGAAGCCCTGGTCTGTTCACCAAAGACATTTCCAGGCCGGTGGGTTTATGGTGGCTTGGTACAGCAGTATTGTTCATCCTGTGTGCACTAATTTACCTGGCAGGGAAAAAAAATTGGCCATCTATTGGGGTAGCTGCAGTCGTACTGTCGCAGATCCTTATTTTCTTACAGTGGCAGGATGCTAAATGGGGAACACTGCTGAACGCCTTTATTCTTTTTGCAGGCATTGCCGCAATTGCTACCCAGCAATTTGAAAAAACTTACCGCAGCAGTGTACTGGAAGGTCTGCAAAGAATAAACTGCCTCAATAATGATACGCTGCAGCACACTGATATTGACAGCTTGCCGGTACTGGTACAAAAATACCTGTTGCAGGCGGGCGTAGTGGGCAGGCAGAAAGTCCATAGCCTGCACCTGGTCTTCAACGGACATATGCGCAGCAGGAAAATAGATTGGTTCCGTTTCAGATCAGAACAGTATAATTTCATTGATATTCCTACCCGGCTGTTTTTTATGAAGGCCACCATGTTTGGTCTGCCCGTTCCGGGATTTCATGCGTACAGGAATGGCATTGCTTCCATGCAGGTAAAACTTTTTGGCCTGTATGCCGTTGCCAGTTATAAAGGAGATCTGCTGAACAAAGCAGAAACAGTTACCCTGCTGAATGATATCTGTCTTTTTGCCCCGGCAGCGCTGATTGGCAAACAATTTCAATGGGAGGCGGCAGACAATCTCCCGGTAAAAATAATATTCACTGTAAACAATATAACGGTCTCCGCCCTACTGTATTTTAACGAAGCTGGTGAGCTTACCAATTTTGTTTCAGACGACCGGTGCGATATCAATGACAGCGCCAGTTACCGCTTCTCTACGCCTGTGGGCAGGTATCAAAACATCAACGGGTTCCACCTGCCCAGCTATGGAGAAACCATCTGGCATTACCCGGAAGGCCCATTCTGTTATGGTAAATTTGATTTGCAAAGTATCAGTTATAACAGCCGTCAAATGATCTAAAACTGAACAGCTATTTGCTTTTGATAAAATTCACCATTGCCTGCACCAAACCTGTTTTAATGGGCGCATTGGGTGCAGTGTTGTACAATGCCAGGTTTTCAGCACGGTCGGCCGGTGCTTCTTTCAGCAGGTGCGACATGCCCTCTATAATAACCAATTGACTTTTCGGGCTGGCGGCATGCAGGTTACCGGCATCTTCCACACTCACCTGTACATCGGTAGTGCCATTAATGATTAAAACGGGTATTGTCAGTTGCGCAATTTCCTTACGCGGGTCGTAGCTGAACCAGTCTATTAAATAGGGTTGTACTGAAGGGCGAAACAGGCTGTAGAGAACCACAGGTGGATCTACCAGTTGCCTGCCCATCGCCAGGGTATCCAGCCGTGGAATACACATATCCTGTATTTGTTTGGTTTGGGAAGCCAATTGCTTTTTGATGACATCGGCGGCTGGCAAACCTGCACCTGCTATTGAAATGTATTTATTTACATTCGTGCGCCTGGCTGCCAGCATCCCAATCAGCGAACCTTCGCTGTGGCCTGCAACAACAATACTGCTGAAGCGATTGTCTTTTTTTAACAGCTCCAGCCAGCCGGCAGCATCCTTCACCATATCTGTAAACCTTGTGTCTTCCTCTTTGCCCATGGTTGCAGCGCTTTCTCCAACACCGCGTTTATCATAGCGCAGGCTGGCAATACCATACTGCAGTAAACTATCTGCCAGGATTTTGTAAGAATTGGCATTCACGCCAGCTTTTGAATTGCCATTTCTGTCTGTAGGACCAGAGCCGGCAATGATAAATACAATGGGAAGTTTACCAGGGCCGGTGGGCACAGTAAGCGACCCACTGAGTATACCTGTTGTAATGGGCAGGGTAATATTGGTAACAGTCACTACAGTATCCTTTGATTGCTGGGCATGCAGCTGTACAGCCAGCGCCAGCAGCACCGGTAAAAGTATTTTTTTCATATAAGTGGTTTAAATTGTCTTTATTTTTTTATAAATAACCCAGGAATAGATAACAGGCGGTAAGGCTATAATCATAAAATAGAAGAGCAACAGCGTGGCTACCTGCAGCTGCGACAAAAATGGAATAATACACATGATAACCAGGGAGGCAATGACCCATAGTCGCGATGTAAGATGATGGGTTTTACGCCACACTTCCGGATTTTTCATGGTCCATGGCGTTCTTACCCCCATAAAATTATTCGGCTTGATATTATTCAGGTAATTACCGGTGATAAGCATCAGCAATACAATACCATAAGCAATAAACAGCAATACATTCACCTTTTGGTGCAGTGTGTACAACAGAATGACAAGGTACAGGCTTGTAATAAATCCATGTATGGTAAGCCGCAGTACACCCAGCCGCTTTTCGAGCGACGCAAACTGCGCTCCGGTGGCCATCATCCGCGGCAAATATTTCAATATAAAGTAAAGGAGCAGGTTTATGCAGGGCAGCAGCAGCAGCCCAAAGGGCTTTCCGCCATATGCATCAGCGGCGCCCTCAAAATTGAAATGTACTGCCATCTGATTGGGCAGCCGGTTCCAGAAAACAGCTGCTGCCGCAAAAGGAACAACCAGTAATACCAGTGTAATAATTTCTGCAATTTGCTTTTTCATGGTACAATTATTTTTTTTGTTTGGTCTTTTTTTCTGAAACATCCATCATCCATTTCACCATATCATCAAACACCGTAGTATTCAGCGAATAGGTAATAAATTGCCCTTGTTTTACCGACTGCACTACATCTGCCTGCTTTAATAAATCCAGGTGGTGAGAAATGCTGGGCTTGCTCATATTGAACTGATCCGCTATTTCACCTGCTGTCATATCTTTTTTACGCAGCAGTTCTATTATCTGCCGCCGGGTAGGATCGCCCAAAGCCTTAAAAAGCGTATTCATAATAACCAGTATTTAGATATTTAGTTATTTAGACAAATGTCTAAATAACTAAATTAACAACCAAATTTTACAGTAACTATTTTTTTAGTGGAATAGATGGCCGGGGATTTTACGCAGTCTCAAACTGTCCATTCTGCTACTTCCTGCTGGTAAGGCATCGAAGCCTGGGCACCCATCCTGGTAACGGAAATGGCGGCCGCTTTGCATGCATGGGCAATGGCAGCTTGCCAATCAACTGTACCGGCAATAGCCGTAGCCAGTACCCCGTTGAATACATCACCGGCAGCGGTGCTGTCCACCGCCTGTACCTCGGGGGAAGGTATCATCAGTTCAATTTTTCCATCGGTAAAAAAAGCCCCCTGCGCACCCATGGTAATAATTACCTGCTGCACGCCGGCTTTCAACAAAACCGCCGCAGCCGTTTTTGCACTGTACCTGTCGGTTACTTTAGTACCGGTTAATAGTTCTGCCTCTGTTTCGTTGGGCGTTATTAAATACAGGCAGGCAAAAATAGCCGCAGGCAGCGGCCTGGCGGGTGCAGGGTTTAATACTACCCTGGCGCCTGCTGCGAATGCAGTTTGTGCTGCGTATATTACGGTGTCCAGCGGTATCTCCAGTTGCAGCAATACTACAGTACCTGCCTGCATCAAAAGAGCCACTTTTGCAATATCTGCTGCTGCAAGCGCCTCATTGGCGCCGGGTGCTACCACTATTTCGTTTTCCCCTTTTTCATCTACCAGTATTAATGCCGTACCGGAGGCCTTATCGCTGTCCGTACTGCAATAATTTGTATCGATACCTTCTTTACGCAATTCCTCCATAGCCCGATGACCGAAAATATCATCACCAGCCTTGCCGACGAATACCACAGCGGCTCCCATCCTGGCGGCAGCTACGGCCTGGTTGGCACCCTTACCGCCGGAAAACATAAAAAATTCTCCTCCCATAATTGTTTCACCGGGTACAGGAAACTTACTGGTGCGCACCACCATATCTGTATTTGAACTTCCAATCACTACTATTGATGACATAACGGAATGTATTAACCGTAAAATAATTTCAGCGTGCATAAATGACCAGGGCAATGCCAGCCAGGTACAGCAACAGCATTGTATTCAGCAGGGCTGAAACTCCTTTTGGCGCATTTTTAAATTCGCGCCAGATAAATATGCCCCATACAGCTGCCACAATAGTAGCCCCCTGCCCCAGCCCGTAAGAAATGGCCGCACCCGCTTTGCCGGATGCAATAATACTGAACGACATGCCCACGCACCAGATAATGCCGCCCAATATGCCCGTAAGATGATTGCGAAACCCTCCTTTGAAATAACTGGAAAATGCTACCGGCGCCCCGGAAAAAGGCTTGCGCATAATATAGGTATTGAACAGGAAATTACTGGCCAGTATGCCAAGCGCAAATAAAACCATGGCAGTATAGGGACTCAGCTTTCCCGTTTCAGGCACTGTAAAATCGGCAAACATTGATTTGGCCACAAAGCGGTAGAAAAAGCTCATCAGTAATCCGGCCACTACTGAAATCGCCAGTCCACGCGTAGAGGGTGATGCGCTGGCAGACGACATTTTTTTATAGGCCCTGGCATTTAATACAATGGCCAATGCAATCAATGCTACGCCCGAAAAAAGGTAAATAGCATTGCCCTGCGGCGTATCAATATAATTAACCACCACACCCAGCACCAGCGCAATACCAATGCCTACCGGGAACGCAACAGACATACCTGCAATAGCGATGGCTGCCACCAGTAATATATTGGCCGCATTAAACACTATGCCCCCCATAAAGGCCGACAACAGATTATCGCTGCCAGCCTGTGCCAGGTCCTCCATAAAACCCCGGCCCTGCGTGCCGCTGCTACCCAATGTAAAGGCCAGCAGCACGGTGGTAATTACAATGCCAATTACATAATCCCAGTAAAACAACTCAAAGCGCCAGGTGCCGGCGGCCAGTTTCTGGGTATTTGCCCAGGAACCCCAGCACAGCATGGTAACGACGCAAAAAATGACGGCAGTGGAATAGGTTTCTAAAATGAACATGGCGGAGATGATTTATCGTTAGCAGCAGAACAGGGCCTGGTACTACATGCAGCCCTTTCATACCCTTGCAATTTGTGACAGATAAATCTAATCAATTTTATGCTTACCGATGTGCTGGTCTTTACCGGCAGGCTATATTGAATTAAAAAGTAACGCAAAAGCATCATTGCTCTTCTATTATTTTTATACCCCATGGCTCCAGTAATAAATTACTGTTGGCAGCTATCGCCGCCCCGGAGAGCAGTTCGCTGCCATTGCCGTTTTTATATACAATGGTCTGCGGTGTTGCTGAATAATTAAAAAAATACCGTACACTTTTACCCAGTCCATTTACGCCCTTCTTTGTAATTATTGGAAAATACAATTGGGGATCGGGCAACATTATACCGGCTTTCTGCACAGCGTCTTTTACGATTTTTTCAGTAAGCGGCGGGCTGGTCATACAGCCCACATAAGTTGCCAGCCCCTTCCCAAATTGGTTTTCGGTGATGGCCGCATAAGTACCCCATACCGGGTGATCATAATACGCGAGCACCTTTGCAGTGGTGGGTGTAAGCAACTCCATCCAGCTATTTACATAGTTTTGTTCGGCCCCTGGCTGAAACAGCAGTCCTGCGGCATCCTGCTGCGGATTATTCTTTAACGACACTTTCTCCGGCAACGTAAACTGGCTGTAACTGATGCCGCAGGCTTCATTGATAATGCCGGGTTGTACGGAGGATCGCACTTTTACATTTTCATCTGAGAAACCTGATTTGAAGGTGTACACAATATGGCCGCCGTTCTTTGTGTAATTATTCAGTTGCTGCAACAAAGCATCTGAAGCAGCATACAGGGCAGGTACAATTATCAGTTTATATTGACTGATATCCGTTACTGAAGGATCAATAAAATCCGTCTCCAGATTCATCCTGTACAATGCATCATAGTACAGGCGCAGCACATCGTTGTAGTTTCCGCGGGTGCCCCAACCAAAGCCAAATGCGTTGAACGCCGTTAAAGCTTCGTTGCTGAAAAGAATGGCTACTTCATTCTTTTTTTTCAGGTTTACCAGTTTACTGCCCATGCGTTCAAAATCTTTGCCGATGGTTTGGGCCTCGTTGTAGGTGGGGTTGGGTGCAAAGTCATGGCTCAGCAATCCCTTCCAGTAGGTTTCTGCAGAATTATGTATAGAATGCCAGTGCCAGTATTCCAGCATATTGGCACCCGCTGCCAGGTGGCTGAAAGCCTGCAGCCGCAGTTGCCCGGGATAAGGTACCCACTGCGCAAAACCCTGCGCCTCTGTTTCTATCACAAAATAATTTTTACCTGCTTTCATAGACCGGGCAAGGTCTCCACCAAATGAAATTTCCAGGCCGGTAAGTTTATCCTGTGTTGGGTGATAGATATCAATACCGGCTACGTCCAGCGCTTTACTGGCAGCAAAATGATCTACGTCCGGCTGAATGCCGAAAGTATAGCCCCTCCATTCCCCATCAAAATTATGCGTCACAAACTGACCGGGTTTTGCATATTCTTTAATGATGCGCGTTTGCCAGGCCAGGTAATCTGTTACCAGCTTCCGCTGAAATTTTGAAAACTCCGCATTCATGCTGGCATTGATGGAACCGTTGGTGGAAGGAAAATCATTCCAGTTATTGATGCGGTTGCTCCAGTAATCAAGCCCGAATGCCTTATTGAGACTATCCGTTGTTTCAAACTTATTTTTTACATACTGCACAAAAGCTTTCTGTACATTTTCGCCTGCAGTATTATAATGTTTGGTTTCATTGTCTGCCTGGTAGCCAATGATAGCAGGATGATTTTTAACATGCCCCATCAATGCACGTATCACACGTTCTGCATGAAAACGAAAATGCCCATTGCTGATGTCCATGGTTTGGCGCGCACCATACTGATTTTGCCCCCGCGGCGTAGTAGCCATTATACCCGGGTATTTTTTTACCAGCCAGTTAGGCACTGCATAAGTAGGCGTGCCGATAATCACGTGGATACCTGCTTTGTACATGGCATCCAGCACGCGGTCTATATGCGTAAAATTAAACACATTGTCCTGCGGCTCCAGGGTGCTCCAGGTAGATTCTGCAATCCTCACCACGTTGATACCCGTTTCCTTCATCATGGCTACATCTTTTTCCAGGCGGTCGTAGGGCATATACTCATCATAATAAGCCACACCAAAAAGCAGTTGATCTTTTTTTGACTGCGCAGCCGTATGCAAGGAGAGGCAGAAGCAGCCAATCAACAATAAAAACTGGTAACCACAGTGGAAAAATCGCATGGATATTTTATTTAACGGTGAGCACTATACGCTGGTAACGGGTAAGCATGGGTGAGCCATTGTCTGTTCCTTCGGCTATCAAATGAAAGGTATCGCCTGCAGCAGCATTGGCAGGTATTTTTACACTGGCCTGTTTACCATCAGTAACAATGACCAGCTTTTCTGCTGAAGTTCCTGCTTCCTGGTACTGCCAGAAACGAATCTTTACCGCATTTTTATCGGGGTCCGTTGCCGCCACAGTTATTTTGATGGTTTCACCTGCTGCTACGGTGACTGCATTGTTTTTTACAGAGATGGCAGGTGGATGATTGGCTGCTGAATATGGCTTAACGCACCAGTCGGCACGGGCCGCAAAATCATGCTGCAATGCAGCCAGCCATCTTACCTGCGGGTAGGCAAGATCCATTTTCTTCGTAAGTGGATTGTAGTCTGCTGTAGCTTCCCCATCTTCCCAGCGGCTTGGGTTGGTAGCAGACTGCTTCAGTCTTCCACCCCATCCTCCATAATCGGGATGTTCCAGGTTGCCCAGGCCGGTATTGATTAAATGCAGGAAAGAAGGAGAATCACCTTCAGAAATAAAATCATACTTTTTAAAACTACCCCACTGCGTATTACTGATTTTTGCAATATCACCGTGAATATTTTCATCATCGCCTTCCTGGTGCTGCCCATCGCCGTAGCTATAATACATTTTTGTGAGCGGTCCATGGTTGTTGATAATCTTATTGCCCATAAATTTCCCTTCCAGCAGCGGGTACAGGGTTGAATCCATCGCTCTTTTCCAGGGATAGGCGAGACACCAGAACTGGTGGGCATTGTAAAATACTTTAATGCCCGGCCAGTGCACAGCGATGTATTTTTTGTAGGTAGCATCCTGGTCAAGGATGGCGTAGATAATGGCTTTATCACATACCTTTTTGTATACCGCCTGCCATTCAGCGGTATTGAAATATTGATCTTCAACAGACTTTAATGCGCGGGCAATGGTATTGGTGCCGCCCCATACCTGCAGGTAGAGCGGCAGCTGGTTATCGTCCAGCAATTTGCTTTTTATAAAATCTGAACCTTCGGTATCATTTTCCATTGCACCTTCAAAATCAATATTGCCCACTTTCACCAGGCTTTTAAGGTAAGCAGCGGTTGGGTAACCTGCAGCATGTGTTTTCAGCAACGGGTATACTTTGCCGTAAGCATCCAGCAAACCATCCATCCACTGTGTACCGGGCCAGCGGAGACTTTTCTTTTCACCGTACATTTTTTTTGTCATATCCATTTCAGAAACAAACGTCGTTCCCTTCCCGTCTCCTTTGTAATGCCACATAGAGCTGCTATACACCAATCCTTCAATGGAAAACTCGTTGGCATAAAGCAGCATCCTGATATAGGAATCCACGTCGTCTATTTCTCCATCGGTGGTAACAATGGTACGGGGTTTACCCGTTTGTGCTGAAACTGCCGGCTGCGCCGGCATAAAGCCTTGCTGGTGCAGCCATTCACCAAAGCGTTCTATCCAGGTATCGGTGGTAATATTGTTTTTCGACATACCAAAACCGTGGCCGCCTTTTTCATATACATGCAGTTCTGCAGGTTGTTTGGCGGCCAGCCATTTTGAATAAATGGCAAGACTGTGCGGGGCAAACCCCAGTTGATCATCGCTGGCGGCGGCTACAAACAGGGGGGTCCTGGCTTTAGGTACTTCGTCGCCAATAATAGCCCCGCCGTAAGCGTAGATGGGCGCTGCAAAATTGGGGCGTTCTTCCTCATTGGCATTGTACACAACGCTCATGGTAAGGGTGCCGCCGGCAGAAAAACCCATAAAGCCAATGCGGTTGGCCGCTACACGGTATTGACTTGCGTGGGTTCGCACATATTTTACTGCTGCCAGCCCGTCCTGCATAGACAGGGGTACCACCGGCGCATTCAGCTTGTCCAGTCTTGCCATATCGTTCATCAATGGTATCAATTCTTTTACCGGATCATCGGTTTCACTTTTTACTACGCGGTATTTCAGTACAAAAGCGGCGATGCCGTGTGCGTTCAGCCATTTGGCTACCGCAATGCCTTCGTTGTCTATTGAAAGTATATGAAAAGCACCACCGGGTGCCACTATCACAGCGGTACCGTTGGCCGTAGCCGCTGGTGGCAGGTAAGCCGTAAGTGTTGGGTCGGTTACATTGTATACAAGCCGGGTATTGAAAGCATTTTTAGCAGACTCCTTTTCAGTCCAGTTCCAGTTTTCTGAACCAGGCGCTTTTCCGTTATACAGCCGGATGACCTGCTGTGCATGGGCGAAAGCATGCAACACAGTAATCATCGCCGTTATTGCAATAATTTTATTCATATGGCGGCGGGTATTACTTATTCTTATAGGCTTTGTCCAGGAATTCATACCGGGCATCGTTGGGCGCAGTTACCTGTTTTGATTCCGTATTCAGTACCATTACCGGCGGATGTGCATCACCCGGTTTTGCAGCTGACCATTCCAGCTGCGCGTTGCCGTTGGGATTACCTGTCTTGATGAAATTGGCAAAATAATTCAGCATGGTTTCAGATACTTTAAAATCATCAGCCGTCCAGGCATAGTCTTTTACCAGGTGAAGATTGCCCATGCAATACTCAATTTCACAGGCATGCGGGGCGCCCACTGCTTCCGGTGGTTTGGGTGCATTGGGGTCCTGCTTTACAGTGCCGCCTGCCAGTCCTGACGAAAGAGATTTGTCTGCCAGCGGTGGACGCAGTTTGCTGTACAAATAACGGTATACGGGTTGTGTACTGTTATTCCGTTGCAGGTCGAACCATTTCCAGGTGCTGTACGCAATGAACCTGTCGGCTGCCAGTGCGGTGGCTGACAACTCTATTTCTTTTGCATCAGCATGCGGATACAGTTTCAGCACTTCTTCCGCATCGTTGGGGTATTCCCTCTTTACCGTGGCTGTATAATTCTCTTCGGTATACGGCTTCCCCTGCATGAACGCCTGCCCCGGAACTTCAG
>JANPGT010000420.1:0-7289 GCA_031424135.1 Chitinophagaceae bacterium | reverse complement strand
CCATTCAGCGCATCTACTTCCAGGCCGGTATCTTCACTGAAACAGGAGGTGCCGGACAGATTATAGATAGTCCACGACTTCTCGGAAGCATTTTCACGCAGGGTCTCATGCGGCTCAGGAATATCTATATCAATACCTGCCTCTTTTAGACTTATCATTTTGAAGGCAGCACCTACAGCAGCCTGCATCTCTTCTACTTTGTGCCGGTTATTGGTGGCAAAAATCAATTCCATATAATTATCTGTTCATTTTTAGCACTTGCATGGCATTCTTTACTGATATACCGGTTGTCTGTTATTATACATTAAACAGCTGTTTTAAACACATCCACAATTGGCCCTTCAGTAATTTGCTTTCCTGGTTATTATTATTAAGCTGCGCTGCGGCTGGCGAAAGAACAATGCTGCAGCCGTTTAGCTCATGTGCGCTGAACAAAGCGCTTTCTTCCAGGCCGATAGCGGCAGGTGCTACTCCAAACACCAGCAGGTAACGGCAATTCAATTGTTGCTGCAGTGCCTCAAAGCTCATGGGTGCCCTGTGATGGTTTACAATGGCCACATCGCCCAGGTTCAGCTGGCAGGCTTGCAAAATATTGGTCAGGAAGTTCAGTTGGGTGTCTGGCAGGTAAACATCATTGGGATAAGTTACAAGCACGCAGATATTTTTTTGATTTTTGCCCAGGAACTGGATACCTTTTTTTTCACCTATAGAGGTGGGTAAGGCTGATGTCTCCGGTTTTTCAGCTACGGACTCCGTTAAATGGTATTTGTAAAAATCTGCAATCAGTGAAGCTGGCAGCGAAAGTTCGTTCAGACCCATAAAACCTGGTTGTTAAGATTGTGTGGTACAAAGTTGCTGTATACGGTCAAAAAGGTAAAATCAATTTGTTAATACCTGCCGAACAGGTGTTAGTTTTTTTTGTGTCAACGTTAAATCTTTGTTTCTTTGCAGCAAATCTAAGGCAATATGACTGGCACAATGGATATTCATGTTACAAAAGCAGAGAGGAGTAAATTGAATGACATTCCTTTAGATAATATTCCCTTCGGGAAATATTTTACAGATCACATGCTGGAAGCCGATTATGAAAACGGCGAGTGGAAAAATGTAGAGATAAAACCCTACCAGCCCCTGCTTATCAGCCCTTCCTGCGCAGCGCTTCATTATGGCCAGGCTATTTTTGAAGGCATTAAAGCGTATAAAGACCCCAAAGGAGATATTGGTATTTTCCGGCCTATGGATAATTTCAGGCGATTCAATGCTTCCGCAGATCGTATGCAGATGCCGCAGGTGCCACAAGAAATTTTCATTGATGGCCTGTGCAAGCTGATTGGGCTGGATAAAAACTGGATTCCCGCAAAAGAGGACCATGCACTGTACATCCGCCCTTTCATGTTTGCTTCGGATGAGGTAATAGGGGTGAAACCGTCTGAAACTTATAAATTTATCATTTTGCTGAGCCCCACAGGGCCATACTATGCTGCGCCGATGCGCATCTATGTGGAAGAAAAATATGTAAGGGCCGTGGCGGGTGGTGTTGGGTTTGCTAAAAACGCCGGTAATTATGGCGCGGTGATGCTGCCTACTGCAGAAGCACGTAAAAAAGGCTACGACCAGGTATTGTGGACAGATGCCTACGAGCATAAGTATGTACAGGAAATTGGCACCATGAATGTGTTCTTTATTATTGGTAATAAAGCCGTTACGCCGGGTCTTGACCAGGGCACTATCCTGGATGGTGTAACCCGCAACAGCACCATTGTGCTGCTGAAAGAGATGGGGTATGCCGTGGAAGAGCGGAATCTCTCTATTGATGAGATCACAGATGCCTATAAAGCAGGTACCCTGCAGGAAGTGTTTGGAACAGGCACTGCAGCCACCGTAAGCATGATTAAAGAACTGCGGTACAAAGATTTTGTGATGAATTTTGATGTAGCCAGCTGGAAAGTGACGCCTGAAATTAAGCGCCGGATGACCGCTATAAAGGAAGGAAAGGAAGCCGACAAATACGGTTGGATGTATAAGATTTAAAGTAAAAATTAAAAATGCAAAAGGCGCAGGTGGAGCTGAATTTCCCCCTGCGCCTTTTACTTTAGTCTATTTTAGCTGTTTTTTTATGGTTTTGAGGCTGTTGGTTTTCCCTTCACCGGGTTTTGAAGGATATTTTTTGATTTTTTGCTTTTTAATTTTGACTTTTTCCATGTCAAGCCCTACCTTTGCCGTCCCAAATAAAAAAGGTACGAATGCCTACAATTCAACAGTTAGTACGTAAAGGAAGACAAATTATAAGGGCCAAGAGCAAGTCCCGTGCACTGGATGCATGTCCGCAGCGCCGTGGCGTATGCACCCGTGTATATACCACTACGCCTAAAAAACCGAACTCTGCGCTGCGTAAAGTAGCCAAAGTGCGTTTGACAAATAAAGTAGAGGTAATTGCCTACATTCCCGGAGAAGGACATAACCTCCAGGAGCACTCCATCGTTCTGATACGTGGTGGAAGGGTGAAGGATTTACCAGGTGTACGTTACCATATCGTACGTGGTAGTCTTGATACTGCCGGTGTAAAGGATCGTAAGAAGAGCCGTTCTAAATATGGTACCAAGAAAGACAAAGGCGGTAAAAAATAATTAAGTAATCAACCTGAAATGCTGCGTAAGAACGCAGACAATAAATTTTAGATACAATGAGGAAAGCTCAAGCCAAAAAGTTACCACTGGCGCCCGATGCTAAGTATAACGACAAAAACGTTACCCGTTTTGTGAATAACATTATGTGGCAGGGTAAAAAAAGTGATGCTTTTACTATTTTTTATGATGCCATAGATAAAGTAAGCAAGCAAACCAGCGAAGAAGGATACGATATATGGAAAAGGGCATTGTCTAATGTTACTCCTTCTGTAGAAGTTCGCAGCCGCAGAATTGGTGGTGCTACTTTCCAGATTCCTGCTGAGGTTCGTGCAGACAGGAAGATTTCACTGAGCATGAAATGGCTTATCCGTTTTAGCCGCGAGCGTAATGGCCGCAGCATGGCTGATAAACTGGCCAATGAAATTGTAGCTGCTGCTAAAGGTGAAGGTGGTGCTTTCAAAAAGAAAGAAGATACACACCGTATGGCTGAAGCCAACAAGGCTTTCGCTCACTTCAAAGTTTAATAAACTGACTTATTATAAAAAAGCAGGCTGTTCTGAAAAGAGCAGCCTGCTTTTTTTGGGCTGTACCCTCACCCCCGGCCCCTCTCCACGGAGTGAAGAGGGGTACCCCTCCGTAAAATTCCCTATAGTTTACGAGCTGTGGGTTCAGGCAATTAAGTCCTTCAATTTTACCAATACCAGTTCCCGCACCGGTTGTTAGCAGTTTAAATAGTTTCAGGAATGGTGTGCTTATAGTAGTCATTGCCTGGTATATAGTACAGAATAAAAAGCCAGCCGTCTTTTTTGACGATATTATTGCATGCATCCAAAGACTTTTCTTGTAAAGGCTCTTGCGGAGGGGCCCCCTTCTCCATAAAATGGAGAAGGGGCGGGGATGAGGTGCTGGTGCAACAAAAAGCCGCCCGGTTACCCGGACGGCTATATCATTCAAACTGTAAAATCCTTATTTACCTGCTTTCTTTCCCTTCTCTGATTCATATTTGGCGTATGCATCAGCGCTTAATACTTCGCCCTTGATTTTGATTTCCAGGGGTTGAGCAGCACCCGCTACTTTCACATAAATGGTTTTATCAAAAGGGCTGGGAGAGGCGGCATTGAAGCCTGCTTTGATAACATCAGTTTTGCCTTTAGCAATAGGCTTTTCAGGTTTTACCGGTGTAGTGCAACCACAGCTGGCGGTAGCAGATTCTATCACAATCGCTTTTGAGCTTACGTTTTTGAAAACAAAATCAAAAGTTACCGGTACACCCTGTTTTATTTTACCAAAATCGTGTACGGTTTCATTGAATTTAATAAGGTCATCGCCTTTTACAACAGCGGCGGCTGCCGGTGTTGCGGTGGTGGCAGGTGTTTGCGCAAAACTGCCAGCGGCCAGCAAAAGGATTCCAAAAGAGAAGATTACTTTTTTCATTGTTATTGGTTTGCTTTTTTTAATAAATCTACACCCTGGTTTTCTGGCGCAGGGGTGGTGGGGGCTTTGTATACATTGCCTTTTATGGTAAGCATTTTGGTCTGCCCGCCATTATAAGTAATGGTAACCGTTTTTTCAAATGGCCCTTCATTATACGCATTGTACCCTACGGTAATTTTTGTTGCAGTATTGGGGGCTACGGGTTCGCGTTTCCACACCGGGGTAGTACAACCGCAACTTGCCTGCACATTTTCTATTTTCAGGGTGTCTGTTGCGGAAGGGTTATTTACTATGAACTCGTGAGTAACCGGGCGCCCCTGCTGTATTTTGCTGAAATCAAAAGACGTTTCTTTTAAAACAAGCAGTTCCGGGCCTGTTTTGGCACTTACCTGGGTGCCCTGGGCAATGGCCAGGTTTACCATTACTGCTGTAGCCAAAAGGGTCAACAATGTTTTCATGTATAAAATTTCGGTTTAAAAAATATAAACGGTTCCCAAATTTACATATTGTGCGCTATTTGTCATAGTATAATTTTAGCATTCAGTTATTATTAACAAAAGTCAAAGGCAGAAGGTAAAAGGCGTAAGGTGAAAGACGGAAACGGGAGCAGGCACTGAACAAAGGATTTCGCAGCCACAACCTTAGGCCTTTCACCCTATATCCTGCACCTTTCGGTTGTTAATTTATTGTGCTTAACCACTTTAAAAAAACCCGTAGGTTTGTCACATGGAATACAACACTACTAACGAAATAGCCACTGGCGAAGAGCTTTCTTTCGACCACTTTCGTGAAGAAGTATTGAAAGATTATCGCCTTGCCTGCGAAAGCCGTGAGGCCAGCCTGACCGGCCGGAAGGAAGTGCTGACCGGAAAAGCCAAATTTGGCATTTTTGGAGATGGAAAGGAAGTGCCACAGGTGGCCATGGCCAAGTTTTTTAAACCAGGTGATTTTTACAGCGGGTACTACCGCGATCAAACCTTTGCATTTGCCACCGGGGCCGCCTCCGTGCAGGAATTTTTTGCTCAATTATACGCCGATCCTGATACCCAACACGACCCCCACAGTGCAGGCCGGCAGATGAACGCTCATTTTGCCACCGAAATTGTAAACAAAGAAGGCGAGTTTACAGACCTGGTCAACAGGAAAAACCTGGCAGCAGGCATGGCGCCCACCGCTGCGCAAATGCCCAAAGCGCTTGGACTGGCTTACGCATCCAAAGCATTCCGGAATATTAAAGAACTGAAACAATTTTCGCAGCTTTCCAATAATGGTAACGAGGTTTGTTTCTGCACCATCGGGGATGCCTCTACCAGTGAAGGACATTTTCTGGAGACCATCAATGCCGCGGGTGTTTTACAGGTGCCCCTGGCCATTTTTGTGTGGGATGATGGCTATGGCATTTCAGTACCCAAGCAATTGCAGACTACCAAGGGCTCTATCTCAGAGGCATTAAAAGGATTTCAGAAAAAAGAGGGTACCAACGGGCTGGATATCTACCGGGTAAAAGCCTGGGATTATGCAGGCATGTGTGAAGTGTTTGAAGCAGGGATAAAAAAAATCCGTGAGACACATGTGCCGGCGCTTTTTCATGTAGAGGAGGTCACCCAGCCGCAGGGACATTCTACCTCCGGCAGCCACGAGCGATATAAGTCACCCGAAAGGCTGGAATGGGAGCGGGAATGGGATGCTATCAAAAAAATGAAGCAATGGCTGATTGAGAATGAGCTGGCCGCAGAAGATGAACTGGATGAAATAGAAACCGGGGTAAAAGAATCGGTGCGCAATGCGCGCAATATTGCATGGGAAGAATACCAGTCGCCTATCCGTAAACAGGTAAAGCATACGGCAGATTTGATCAGTAATATTATCAATACATTGCCACAGCATAAAGAGGCACTGCAGCAGCTGATCAAAGAACTGCTCATGAACCGCGAGCCTAACCGCCGCGATGTAATGAAGGCGCTTTACCAAACTATTCTGCTGGCAGGAAAGGAAGAAGCCGCTTTCTGGATAAAGGACTACTATAAAGATTTGAAAGCCCAGAACAAAGCATTGTACAATTCACACCTGTGGACGGAGGGTCCGAAAAGCACGCTGAAAGTAAATGCACAACCAGCCATATATGACTACAATGCGCCTTCTATTAACGGGTATGAAATATTGAACAGGTATTTTGATAAGCTCTTTACCAATAACCCCAAAGTGATTGCTTTTGGTGAGGATTTGGGTTTTATAGGAGATGTAAACCAGGGTTTTGCAGGTCTGCAGGCCAAACATGGCAATCAGCGGATTTCCGATTCAGGCATCCGTGAGCTGAGCATTATTGGCCAGGGTATTGGTCTTGCCCTGCGTGGGCTAAGGCCTATTGCAGAAATCCAATACCTGGACTACCTGGTATACGGGCTTCAACCACTGACCGATGATGTGGCCAGCATGCATTACAGAACAGCCGGCCGGCAGATTGCGCCCCTGATTGTGCGCACACGTGGCCACCGCCTGGAAGGTATCTGGCACAGCGGCTCGCCGATGGGCATGATTATAAACTCGCTGCGTGGTATTCATGTGTGTGTACCCAGGAATATGGTACAGGCGGCGGGTATGTACAATACACTGCTGCAGGGCAACGACCCGGGATTGGTGATAGAAAGTTTGAACGGTTACCGGCTGAAAGAGAAATTGCCAGCAAACCTGGATATTTTTTGTGTGCCGCTGGGCATACCTGAAGTGCTGCGCGAAGGCCGGGATATTACCATTGTTTCTTACGGCTCTACCCTGCGCATTGTAAATGAAGCCGCCAAAACGCTGGATACCCTGGGCACCAGTTGTGAAATAATAGACGTGCAGACCCTGCTGCCTTTTGATATCCACCACAGCATTATTGAATCGCTTAAAAAAACCAGCCGCATTGTTTTTGTAGATGAAGATGTACCGGGCGGCGGAGCCGCGTATATGTTTAATAAGGTGATGGAAGAGCAGGGTGGCTACCGCTGGCTGGATACCGCTCCCCGCACCATAACGGCAAAGGATCATCGCCCCGCCTACGCCAGCGATGGCGATTATTTCAGCAAACCCAACGCAGAAGATATTGTGGAGGTGATTCTGGAGATGATGGCGGAATGATTTTCGTGAGTCGTGAGTCGTGAGTCGTGAGTCGTGAGTCGTGAGTCGTGAGTCGTGAGTCGTGAGTCGTGAGTCGTGAGTCGTGAGTCGTGAGTCGTGAGTCGTGAG
>JANPGT010000419.1:0-15758 GCA_031424135.1 Chitinophagaceae bacterium | reverse complement strand
GTATGCGGTCCAGCCCGGTGCCCCTTGGATAGAACCTGTCGTTGGTACCATCGTTATTGGGTGAAAAAGTATTGGGGATAAAGAAATTCTTATTGTTACATACAACCACCAATGTAATATCCCTGCTGCTGATACAACCGTTTGCATCAGTAACCTTTACATTGTATTTGGTGGTGAACTTGGGATTGGCAAAAGGAGTAGCACAATTGGTACAACTGAGGTATGAAGGTGGCGTCCAGTTATAACTAATTGCATTGGGGCTATAGGTCACCGGCATGGGTGCACCACCTGCACCTGCAATCAATGTGGTATCACCAGTGAGGGCTATTTTGGGTAAAGGATAGATGCGGATGTCTTTGGCGGTGTCTCCCTTGCATCCAAGGCTATTGGTAGCTTCCAGCGTAATATGATAAAGCCCGCTGTCAGCATACAGAAGCGATACATTTTGTTGTACCGAAGTTCGTCCGTTGCCCAGATTCCATTTCCATACAATGGCGGTATCCGGGGGCACCAGCAGGCTGCCGGTAAAATCAACCGTAAGATCTATACAGATACCATCCTCACTGCCAATAACAGGGGTGGGGGTAGCCAGTATTCTTACGGTGTCGGTAAATGCTTTGGAACAACCTGATGCGGCAGTAACTGTTAAAGTGGGAATAAATAAACCTGGCTGCGAAAAACTATGTATGGCATCTTTTGTAGATACATTGGCGGTGCCGTCTCCAAAATCCCAGTTCCTGGATACAATAGGATCTCTTCCATCCTGTGAGTAATCAGTAAAATAAATGGTGCCGCTATCGCAGAATTTCTTTTTGTCCATACCAAAAATAGGTACAGCGCCTTTTACGTCGACAGTGCCAAAGTTGCCAAAATAAACCTGGCATCCGGTAGTGCTGGAGCTGTCGAGCAATAAAATTGCGGGTTGGTATAAATTGGGCAAACTGTAAAAGTGACTAAAAGACAATTGTTGTGAAGAATCTACGGCTCCATCACCAAAAAACAATTGGAAGCTGGTAGCTATTGGTTTTGTTACATTGAAATTTGCGGTAAGCTCATTACAGGCGGTAACGGGATTAAAAGTCACCGTAGTATTGGTATAAGGGTTGGTTACATTGATATTTACTGATGCAGAATCTATACAACCACCGAAGCCGGTAACATATAGCCTGGCTGTGTATTTACCATAAGTGTTGTAAAAGTGACTGGTAGAATCCAGTGACGAAATTGGTGTGCCATCACCAAAATCCCAGTTAAATGAATCATAGTCCCTGCCATAGAAAGCAAATTTTGTTTCAAGCGGTGGGCATAAAGACGCAGTGTCTTTGGCGCTGAATAATGGTTTGGGCTTTCTTATTTTAATATAGTCAACACGGGTCAATGAATCCAGGCATCCGGAACTGTCAGTTACCAACAGTTTAACAGTATAAACACTATCGTTACCCAAATATACATGAGCAGGATTCTGCACATTTGAAGTGGTGCCATCTCCAAAATACCAATTATACTGTAAGGCCCTGCCCGATGAACTGTCAGTAAACTGCATCAGCGAATTGGGGCAAAAAACGGTACTTGCGGTGGTAAATGCAGCTTTGGGTTTTGTGATAAGTAAACCGCCGGGTAACAAGTAGGTATCCTGGCAACCAACGTTATCATTAATAGTTAACTTAACCGTATACAGACCGGTGTCTACATAAGCATGCGTAAACGGAGCTGCGGTAAATACTTTTGTAACGCCGTCCCCAAAATCAAATGTCCATTTATTAACGGTGCCGGTAGAGATAGATGAATCGCTGAAAGTAATCAGTTTATTGGCGCAGCCTCCTTTTGAAGCCAGTCCAAATAAAGCAGTTGGCCCAGATATGAGCAAGGGCTGCGCTGCGGTGCTGTCTGTACAGCCATTGATATCAGTTATCACCAGTCTTATTGTGTGATTGCCCGTGGCGCCAAAGGCGATGGTATATTTTGCCGGGCCTGCAATGGGTGCAGCCCCGTCAATAATCCACTCATATTTCTTTACATTGGCGGCAATGTTGGTAGAAGTAACAGTAACACTGTCGTTTCTGCAATAGGCAGCCGGCGTTTTATTAAAACTAAAAGCTGATTTTTCATTCAGCAGCCTTATTTGCTGATAGGCTGTATCTGCACAGGTGCCGGCACCTGTGCCATTGGTTACAATCAGCGTAGCGACATAGGTAGTCAATAAAGGGTAATTAAAACTGGGGTTACCCTGTACCGTAGAAGTATTTGCACCGGGGTCTCCAAATTTCCACAAATAAGTTATAGGCCCGTAGGCAGGGTTGGTGGCTGAAGAATCAAGAAATGTAACACTGGTTTTATTAAGGCAATCTACCTGGTAACCAAATTTCGCCAGCGGTGGTAAAGCATGTATAAGATTTGTTTTTGTCAGTGAGTCAGAACAACCGTTGCTGGTGACTTTTAGCTTAATGGTGAAAAAGCCGGTGTCTCCAAACTTATGCGTTACACTGTTCACCTGAGTAGAAAAGGTACTGTCACCAAAATCCCATAGTACCGGATTACTGCCGGTGGGTGTTGAAGTATTGGTAAATGTTACCAGGTCTGAGCGGCAGGGGTTGGTTTTACTGGCTGTAAAACTAATTGCAGGTCGCGTGCTTCCTACCTGTATTGTCCGGCTATCTGTGCCTGTGCAGCCGTCCTGGGTAGTAATTGTAAGCGTTATGATTTTAAAGCCCGGTGTACTGTAACTATGCGATGGCGGATTCATGGCGGTACTGGTAGTGCCGTCTCCGAAATCCCATAGGTAAGATAGCACAGGGTCTACACTGCCGATGTTAGATAAAGGGAAAAACACTTCTCCCACGCAAACGCCATCAGGGATACCCTGCAGTTTCACAACGGGCGCAAAAATATTTACAAAGCTGGTGCGGGTGATGGAGTTGCTGCATCCTTTACTGTCAGTTATGTTAAGCGTAACGTCAAAGCTGCCGGTACTGTTATACGTATGTGCTACGGTAGGGGTGGCAGCATTGCTGGTGCCGCCGTCTCCAAAAGTCCATGCGGCGCTCACAACGTCGGGAGAGGTGTTTTGGAATGTAACTGGAAAAGGCGCCTTGCAGCTATTGCTTTTAACAGCACCGAAATTTACTACCGGTTTGTCATTAACAGTAATGGTTTTGCTGACAGAATCTGCGCAATTGCCAAAATTGGTATGCAATGTAACGGTATAGGTTCCCAGGGCATTGTACGTTTTGGTGGGAGCAAGCTGGGTGCTGCTGCTGCCATCGCCAAAAGTCCATAACACGCTCACGGGGGGGGCAGACGAAGTATTCTGAAAAGTAACTGCACTGCCCAGGCAGGCATTGGCCGGACCCGTGAAACTGGTTGTAACACCGTTGATAGGGAAAGTTTTTTGAATGGAATCACTACAGCCAAAATCACTTTGTGCTTTTAATTTTACGGTATACGTTCCAGCAGTATTATAGGTGCCGGCTGGTGTTGCCTGGGTAGACGTATTGCCATTTCCCAGGTCCCATGAATAGCTAAGATTACCCGGACCGCTGGTGGAATTGGTGTAATTAAGTAAAAAAGGCGGATTGCAGGTAGTGGGGCCGGTATAGTTAAAATTGGCTACTACGCCGTTTAGAATTCTAATGTACCTGCCTGCATAGGTGGCAGAGGAACAGCCTGCGCTGTTGGTAACCTTAAGGTAAACACCGTAATACCCGATTTTTGTATAGCTGTGCTGTGGATTTTGTGCACTGGATGACGCTGGTGGATCGTCAAAAGCCCATTCCCATTTGGTAATGGTACCTGCATTGGCTACAGACTGGTCAGTAAATTGGATGGTGGCCGGCAAACAGGTAATGGTTTTATCGGTTGTAAATGCCACTGAAGGCGATGGGTTAGAAACAATCAGGTTGGTTTTAGTGATTGAGTTTACCCCATCGGCATTTCTTACTACCAGGGTAACTGAGTAGGTGCCTGGTGCATAGCTCTGGGCACCAGGATTTTGCGCATTGGACAATTGACCATTGCCGAAGTCCCAGTTCCAGAACTTGGGAGAACCGGTGGATAGATCCGTGAATGTAACGCCCAAAGGACTACAACCCGATGTTACAGATGCTGAAAAATTGGCAACGGGCGGCTGCGCCATCATTAAAAAGGGCAACAGCAGGCATAGTAACAGGGAAAAAGTTAGTCTCAATTAGTTCGTTTTATGGGTCATCAGATCAAGCGTTTTCCATGTGTTCAATCAGGGTAAGAAAAACTTGCAAAGATAACATGTTACATTTTAATTACTAACGGATTAGCGCGATATTGCCGGAGTAGGTAAGGACGGCGTTATTTTCACATATTACCTCTACGAAATACACGTACACATCGTTGGGTGCCGGCTTGTCTTTATAAAGCCCCTTCCATCCCCTGGATGCATCATTTGCCTTAAAATTGGTGGCTTCAAATACCTGCTCACCCCAACGGTTGAAAATGCGCATACTTTTGACATTGTACAAACCGGTTCCCCGTGGATAGAATACATCATTCGTGCCATTTCCATTCGGTGAAAATGTATTGGGTAGAAAGATGTTCCCATTGTTGCAAACCACAAATATGGTCAGCTCATCCTTATTCATGCAACCTCCTTCATTGATGGCCATTACCCTGTAGGAGGTGGTTTGTTTGGGATTCGCTACCGGATTTGCGCAATTACTGCAACTTAATCCCGTAGACGGCTGCCAACGAACGATTGTTGCATCGTTACTGATTTTTGTATCCAGCTGCACAGAAGCGCCCACAGAAATGGTTTTATCAATCCCTGCATCAACTGCCGGAAACCCATATACCGTCATTTTTACAAAGCCGGTATCATAAAAACAGCCTTGGGCATCCCTCCCAATAACTTGATAATCAGTTGTTTGATTTGGTCTTGCCATTGGCGTCTTGCTGTGATTGTCGTCCAGGCCCGCGGCAGGCAACCATTCATACATTTCAGCATTTTTTGCCTGTAAGCGAAAAGACTCACCCTTGCATAAGGTATCTCCTTTTTCCACCTGCATCCTAAACGGATGTTTCACTGATATTATTACTGAGTCGGCCGCTTTACAGCCAAAAATACTTTCGCCATTTACGCGGTAAGTGATGGTAGAATCTGGTGAAGCTACCGGTGTGGCGCATGTAGCACAGGATAGCCCGGTGGCGGGGCTCCATGTATATTTATCTGCCCCTGTTGCTTCCAGGGTGGCAGCTTTCTTCTCGCAGATGGCAGTATTATCTCCGGCATTCACCAACGGTACCGGATGAATAATAACCGGTTGCATGCGCGTGGTTACGCAGCCGGATCCATTGGTTACCGTCATGGTTGCACTGAAATTGCCCTCCTGCTGAAAACTTACCGGTGCCGGGTTCTGCGTACTTGAAACTGTATTGTTATTGCTGAACCGCCATTGCCAGTTAAGCGCGG
Organism: Chitinophagaceae bacterium; assembly: GCA_031424135.1. Taxonomy (GTDB): domain Bacteria; phylum Bacteroidota; class Bacteroidia; order Chitinophagales; family Chitinophagaceae; genus JACMLD01. The sequence continues at coordinate 10,321 of JANPGT010000419.1, read as the reverse complement.
AGGTATCTGCAACATCCACATTACCTGCAAATTGCAGTACGGCCGGCACACAGGCGGAGCTATCTCCCCGCAGGGATACTTTTGGACTGCTGACAACCTTGATACTGGCAGTCACGCCGGTGCTGTCTGTACATCCGTTGGCTGTGGTAACCAGCAGTTTAACAGGGTAAATGCCAGTAGCGGCATAGGCATGCGCCGGGTCTTTGTCTGCGGAGGTGCTGCCATCGCCCAGTTCCCATTGGTAGCTGGTAATTAGGTCGTTCGACAGCGATGAATCCGAGAAATTTACGGTTCCCTGGTCGCACAGCAAACGGGTATCACTTCCGAACAATGCAGTTACGCCATATATTCTGATAGTATCTTTTCCGGCAACAGGTACTTTGCATCCTTTAGCATCTTCCAGTATCATTTTGGGTACATAAATCCCCAAAGCGGTATAAGAATGGTTTACTGTAGAATCAGGGGTCTGCATTGTACCGCCATCGTTGAAATCCCAGACGATGGATTGGGTGTTCTGTGTCTGTGCCGCAAAACCCACGGTGCCAGGGTTACAAGAAACCGTTTTATCATATTTAAAACTGCCCGTAGGGCCTTTTATAACTATTTTCCGGGAGAGGGTATCTGTGCATCCGCCGGGACTGGTTACCACCAGTTTTGCGTAATGAGTGCCGGGATAATTATAGTAGTGCACCGGGTCTTTTACCAGCGCACCGGTACCATCCCCAAAATCCCAGCTCAACAGCTTATAATATTTCGACTGGTTGGTGAAATTCACCACCAGCGGCGGACAGGTACTGGCGGAATCGCTCATCACAAACAATGCTCTGGGCTCGTCAATATGTATATATGCCGGCTTGAATAAAGAGTCGGTGCACCCATAAGCATCTGTAATTTTTAACCACGCGTCGTATACGCCAATAGTGGCAAAATGGTGCGTGGGGTCCTGCTGCACTGAGCCGGTGGCGTCTCCAAAACCCCAATCGTATCTTAAAGATTGTCCCTGCGATTGATTGGTAAAGATGACCGGTTTGTTTTTACAGCTCATGGTATCAACGCTGCTGAAAACAGCTATCGGGTTGGCAATATAAACCTGGTTGGTTTTACTGATACTGTCCGCGCAGCCTTCTGTATCTGTAACGGTGAGTGCTACCGTATAATAACCGGCCGCTGCATAGTTATGGCTGAAAGGTGCCGCCGTATAATACTGTGTTGTACCGTCGCCAAAATTCCAGTTCCATTTTTTAATGGCGTGCGTGCCGTCTGTGCTGCTGGAATCTGCAAACGCAATGTTGCCTCCGGACTTTAAACAGGCCGAATTGCTGACGCCGTTAAAATCTGCAGCAGGTCCGTTCACCGTAATATAATTTGTTTTAACCAGGGTATCTGTGCATCCGTTGCTGTTGGTAATGGCCAGGCTAACGGTATATTGCCCGCTTTTTTTGTACACAGCTTTAATGGCAGCGGCTGTGTCTGTTCCGTTGTAGGGTATCCATTTGTAAGAAACAATATTATTTGGGTTAAAACCAAATGATTGCAATGCCACTGTATCGCCCTTGCAAACCACCGTGTCTGCCGCAGAAAAATTTGCTTTTTCTTTGATGATCCTGGCGCTGTAAGCGGTTACATGTGTACAGCTGCCATTGGTGACCGTTAGCCTGATAAGGTAATTGCCGGTATTATTGAAAACATGCACAGGGTCTTTTGCCATGGATGTGCTGCCGTCGCCGAAATCCCAGCTCCAGCTGCTGGCGCCGATGGAATAATTGGTGAAGGCGAAGTGAAAAGGATCGCTGCACTTTACGTCTGCTGAAAATTTAGCGATGGGAGGTTTTATGTATACCAATTTTGGCTTTACCAATGTATCTGTACAGCCATTGTTGCTCACTATCAGCTGTATATTAAAATAGCCGGTATCCTGGTACAAATGCACCGGGTTGTGCGCTGTGTCTGTAAGGCCATCACCAAAATTCCATAGCCAGCTGGTAATGTTTCCTGTACTGTTATCAGTAAAGATAACCGGCGTAGCCGCGCAGGTATTGTTGGGCGAAGCGTTGAATGCCGCCACCGGTTTTTGACCGGCGCTTACGGCATTTGGATAGGTGATGGTGTCGCTGCATCCGCCTGAAGTAGTGTAGGTAACCGTTACATTGTATACGCCGGGGCTGGTATAGGTATGTGTTGGCACAGGCGTGGTGGAAGAACTGCCATCGCCAAAATTCCATACATAACTTACAATGGGCAATACAGATTTAACAGTGTATACCGGGCTGAACAACAGGGGCGCACAGCCGCTGGCAGGTATATTTTTGATTTTTATCTCTGCCGGAAGAACGCTTATATAGGCAGTTCTTCTTAAAGTATCCGTACAGCCGCTGCTGTTGGTAACAATTAATGTTACAGGGTAGCTGCCGGTTTTTGTGTAGGTGTGAGAAGGGTTTTCCAGAAGAGAGCTGGTACTGTCGCCAAACAACCACTGGTAACTTATAGCACCCGCACTGGTATTGCTGAATTGCACGGTAAAGGGTGCACTGCAGGAAGCCGTTTTGTCTGCAGTAAAAGCAGCTTTGGCAACCGCAATTACTTTGATGGGTTTTGTAATGGAATCTTTACAACTGCCAAAATCTGCCACCAGGCTGATATTATAAACGCCTGCATTGCTGTAAGTGATACTGGGGTTGGGTGCAGCCGAGGTATTGCCATTGCCGAAATTCCATAGCAGTTTCCCGGTAACGGGTTGGGATGTATTGAGCAGCTGCAAGCTGCTGTTCTGGCAAATACTGTCTGGCGCTGTGAAATCTGCATGCGCAACACCCACCGCAATAGAGTCTTTTTTTGTAAGCGTATCGGTACAGCCTGCATTGTTTTTTACAATTAGTTGTATGCTGTATAAACCGGCGCTGTTATAAGTGTTGGAAGGATGCTGCACCAGGGAGCTGTTTCCATCGCCAAAAAGCCACTGGTAACTCAGGATGCCTGTACCCGTACTGTTATTGGTAAAGTGAATTACTGAAGGTGGTGTACACTGGCTGCTGCCGGTAAAAGAATAAGCCGCCTGTACACCATCTTTTATTTTAATGTACTGTGCTTTTGAAACAGTGCTTACGCAACCTGCTGTATTGGTAACCCTCAGAATAACATTGTAATTGCCCGGCCCTGTGTATACATGCGTTGGATGCTGCAGGCTCGAGGCGGAGCCATCGCCCAGGTCCCATTCCCATTTTACAATATTGCCTTCCTGGGCATTGCTGAGATCGGTAAAATTTACTTTTAAAGGATAACAGCCCGTGGTATCAGAAGCTTTGAAAAGTGGTTTGGGTAATGCGTTTATGGTAACAAAGCCAATTTTTACAAGTGAGTCTGAAAGATTCGCTTTTTTTATGACCAGTTTAATGCTGTATTTGCCGGGGTTAAAATAAGTAGTGGAAGGATTTTGCAGAAAAGAGATGGTTCCGTTGCCCAGGTCCCACTTCCAGCTGTCCGGATTGCCGGTACTGTTGTCTGTGAAATGTATAAACACAGGTGCGCAGCCACTGGCAGGGCTTGCCGTAAAATCAGTATGCAACTGTGCCACGACTGCCGGTTGTACGGCCAGGCTGCACAATAATACACACAGGCTACGAAGCACAAAGTGCCCTATTGATTTCATAGATAATGGATTCAGGGTTTATCGAAGGATATGTAGAATAGTTAAACGGCGGCATTCCGCATAAGGTATGCAGGAGGTATTATTTTTTAAGCAATAGAGGTATACTACTAGGTGGTGCTATGCGCAGGCTACTAAAAAAAGCCGCACCTGTTGGGATGCAGCTTTTCGATTAGGGATCAGGGGTTATATGGGTTCAGAGAAAGACAATCACTGCATGGCGTAATATACCAGAAGCGCAACCCGGCAGCATTCACCGGGAACGGGAAATAAATACGGAAAAGTATATAGCAGATGGCCGTTGGCTGCAGATGGTTGCAAGCAAGCAGTGCAATAAAATAATTAACGCGCAATTTCGGCGCAGGTTGTTAACGGCAGTACAGAGCAGCAGCTATTTTTTTCTCAGGTGCAGTATATTATCCCCGTTGCCGGTGGTGGTTTTGGCTTCCACATAATTGAGATAACTGTCAGTAATTTTCCAGGTATAATTCAGCCTGCGCAGTGTATCGCCTGCATTGGCAGGGAAAGACGCTGTGATGGTATAAGTACTGATATCAGAACTCCAGGTACCGCTTTTGGTAACCGGGGTTTTAATGCCGTCTACATTGCCATTTTCATAAAACTGAAATTCATAGCCAAAAAAGTCGCCGGTAACATCTGTGCTGTTTTCTTTGTATTGTTCAACATACCAGCGCCCATTGGTCATGGCATCAATAATGATGTTTTTCTGCGCCTGTTCAACTGCTTTTTTGCAGGAAAAAGAAAACAGGGTGGTGCCTGTAAACAGGACAATCAGCCATGTTTTTTTTGCCGCCAGCAGTGCTGCCGGGTACTTAAAAGGCATAGATAGCTTTGTATTTGTTTGTGGCATAACTTATAAAATGATCAATATTCAAAGGCTGGCCGCAAATGCTGTGGCACAGCTCCTCACTGGTAAAACGGCGGCCATGGGCATGTATAGACATACGGAGCCAGTCTAATAACGGTTTGTACTGGCCATTTGTTATGCCATGGGCCAGATCGGGTATGTTTTTTTGTGCTTCCGCAAAGAATTGTGCAGCATAGAAGCTGCCCAGGCTGTAGGTAGGGAAATAACCAAAGCTGCCATGGCTCCAGTGTACATCCTGCAGGCAGCCATTTTTGTCATCCGGCACGGTAACACCCAGCAGCTTGCTGTATTGTTCATTCCAGTAAGCAGGAATATCTTTTACCTGCAGGGAGCCTTCCAGTAATTTCTTTTCCAGTTCATAGCGTATCAGTACATGAAAATGGTAGGTAAGCTCGTCTGCTTCCGTCCTGATAAAAGATGGTTGTACCTTATTAATACCATTGTAAAACTGCTGAAGGGAAATATCCTGCAGTGCTTCCGGGAAATATCGCTGGGCCCTGGGGTAGAAATACTGCCAGCAATCCAGGCTTCTGCCCACATTGTTTTCCCATAAACGCGATTGCGATTCATGGATGCTCAGCGAAGTGTATTCACCCAGGGGCAGCCCGTAAGCGTCTGCGGGCAGTCCCTGTTCGTACAGTCCATGGCCACATTCATGAATACAGCTCCAGGTCATATTGCTGAAATCATTTTCATCTATACGGGTGGTCAGCCTTACATCCTGGCTGCTGAAATTGGTTGTAAATGGATGTTCAGCGATATCCTGTCTGCCGGCTTCAAAATCAAAGCCCATTTGTTTCATAAGGTCTATACCAAACTGCCATTGCTTGTCTTTTGCAAAATACCTTCTCAGAAAATCGTCATTTACCTGTGTGGCGGCAGTTATTTTGTTTAAGAGCGCTTTCAGGGGTGGCTGCAAATCGGTAAACACCCTGTCCAGCAAAACCACTGTGCAACCTCTTTCATACTGGTTCAGCAGGGCGTTGTAGGGGTGGCCTTCGTACCCCAGCAGGGCGGCTTCCTGTTTTTTAAGTTCCAGTAAACCCGCCAGGTCGTTTTCAAACAAAGAGAAATTATTGGCATTTTTTGCGCTTACCCATGCCTGGAAGCTTTTTGAGGTGGCTTCGCTGAGCTGCCGCACAAATTCGCCGGACAGTTTCTGCTGCTGGGTATAATCGTACCAGCTGAGGGCAACATTCTTCTGCTGCGCATCTTCCAGGTCGCCGCAGGCCATTAAATCCTGCAGCAGGTTTTTAAAAGTATCGCGGGTAAACAGTTCGTGGCTTATTTCGCTGAGGGTGGCTACCTGCTGCGCCCTGAATGCCGCCCCTTTTGGAGGCATATAGGTTTCCTGGTCCCATTGCAGCAGGGCAGCAGCATACCTTGTATCGGCTATTTTCCTGAGCTGCTGTGTATAGTCCTGGTATAGTTTTTTGCTGTCCATAGTTCACATTGCGTTCAATAAAATGTTAATCTTGCATGCCAGGCAGGCAATCAGCCTGTATTGCTATAAATTAGCGCATCCTGAAATTATTTTTTGCCATGCAGAAACAAATGTACACTTACTTTATTTTTTGTGCTGTTCTTTTAAACAGTTTTACGGCCCTCCATGCGCAAAATATAGATTCACTGCTGAATATTTTTAAGCAGGCAGATCCGCAGGAAAAAATATACATCCATTTTGACAAGAATTATTATAACCCCGGTGAAACCATCTGGTTCAAAGCATATATTTTTGACGGCCTGGAGCGTGCAGCAGCACCCAAAAATTTTTATGCAGAACTGGTAGATGAGGGTGGCAGTATTATCAGCCGGTTGACCGCGCCGGTGGGCGAATCCAGTGCAGCAGGCAGCTTCAGTCTGGCGCCTAATTTTTCACGAAGCCTCATTTATTTCAGGGCATATACCACCGCCATGTTAAATGGTGATACCAATTTTATCTACCTGAAACCCATACGCATTCTTACCCATGCCAAACAGGTAAAAAACAAGGCACCCCTTCCCGTTAGTATCAGTTTTTTACCCGAAGGCGGCGATATGGTGGCAGATCTGCCCTGTACGCTGGCGTTTAAAGTTGCCGATGCCAATGGGCTTCCGGTAAATGCAAAAGGGTATATTAAAGGGAAAGACGGTGTGAAGCTGGGCGATTTTGCAACGGTACACAACGGCATGGGATGGTTTAAAATAGAACCTAAAGAGGCACAGGTGTATACCGCCGTATGGAAAGACCAGGCAGGAAAGGAATACAATACCCAGCTGCCGGCCGTAAAACCAGCGGGTGTAGCTTTACAGGTAAGCGATGGACAGGATGGAAAGAAGTTTTTGCTGCAGCGATCAGAAAATGCTTCAGAAGATGCCAAAGCACTCCGCATTATTGCCTATATGAACCAGCAGCTGGTGTATTATGCCAAAGTGAATCTAACTTCCAATACCGTTACCTCCGGAATAATACCTACCAAACAATTGCCCTCGGGCATTCTGCAGATAACAGTATTTGATAAAAACTTTACACCACAGGCAGAAAGAGTAAGTTTTGTAAATAACCACGATTATGAATTTGATGCCGATGCCTGGATACCCGTGTTCAATAAAAGCAAACGGGGGTTAAATACGCTGGAGGTGCTGGTATCTGATACCTTCCGTTCCAATCTCTCTTTGTCAGTTACAGACGCAGATCTGAATGTACCCACACCAAATGAAGACAATATTGTGTCTCACCTGCTGCTGACAGCCGACCTGCGGGGTAAGATTGCCAATCCCTACTACTATTTCTTCAGTACCGCAGACAGTGCTTCCATCTATCTTGATTTGGTAATGATGACCAATGGCTGGCGCCGTTATAACTGGGACAATGTATTTGCCGGTAAGCCACCAGCAAGCAGGGTTAATGAAAGCAATTTCCTGAGTATTGATGGAAAACTGATTGGGGTGCAGACGGGCCGTTTTGGACCGGATACCAAGCTCAATGGTATTTTACAGACAAAGGATTCTGCCAAAAGCTTTATATCGTTACCGGTTAGCCGCAAAGGCGAGGCGCAGTCTGACGGATATATTTTTTATGATTTTGCCAAACTCTATTTCCAGTTTAATGATAAAAAACTGGTTTTTGATAAGTCTTCACTGCAGGTGGGCAATGGGCTGTACAAAAGCCCGGAGCAATTGCTGCTGGATGCAGAAAGCCGTAAAAGCGGAATGGAGATAGATACCAACCTGCTGGCAAAGAACCTGAAAAACGCCTCAGACGAAATGAAGGTGGCAGTACAGCGTGCCAGGAAAGAAAAAGAACAGGTGTTGCAGGAAGTGGTGGTGAAAGGAAAAGTAAAAAGCAATGAACAGAAGATGGATGAAAAATATGCCAGCGGTATGTTCAGTGGCGGTGATTCAAGGAATTTTGATTTAACTACGGACCCGTTTGCTTCCAGCAGTCAGTCTGTTTTTCAATACCTGCAGGGCAAGGTGGCCGGACTTCAAATCAATACCAATGGTGGTACTCCTTCACTGTCATGGCGCGGCGGATCGCCGGTATTCTACCTGGATGAAATACAGACCGATGTAAGTATGGTAAGCAACCTCAACATGAATGATATAGCTTATGTAAAAGTGTTTAGTCCGGGCACTACAGGCGTTATTTCCAGTTCTGGTGGTGGTGCTATTGCCATTTACACAAAAAAGGGCGGCGACAGGACTGCTGATGATAAATCAAAAGGACTGGGTTATGTGCAGATAGCCGGCTATACACCGGTAAAACAGTTTTATTCGCCTGATTATGCCACTTCTTCCTTATTAAATGATTTGCCCGACCTGCGTACAACGCTGTACTGGGCACCGTATATACTGCTGGACAAGACAAAAAAGCGGGCTAAAATTCAATTTTACAACAATGATATTACCCGCCGTTTCCGCGTAGTGCTGGAAGGCGTAAATGCCAACGACAAACTGGTAAGGGTAGAGAAGGTAGTGGAATAATTACCTGCTTTACTTCATACGCACATATTTTTCAATATTGATGCGGTTAACGCCGGCACTCTCTACTTTTTCAATACCGCTCTGCACAAGGGTGTCATTTTGAATAGTGACGGTGAAAGTAAAATCATTGTTTTCCCATTGCCGGTCGTTGCAGTATTCCAGGTGCTCTGTGTACTCACTGCCGGTAAGCATATACTTTCCGCCACCTGCGCCAAAAGAAGCAGTGGAATCTTTCTCCTTGCTGAGATCGTGTTTCAAAAACGCAAAATGCGTATCGTTAATAATTTTGATAAACGACTGGTCTTTTGTGTAGTAAGTAACGGTGGTATCATTTTTTTCAATGGTGGTACCGGAAATCAGTTGCCAGGTACCAATGATGGGCAAAACCTTTTTTGATGTTGACTGAGGTGCTTCGCTATTGCTGCTGCTGTTGCAGCCTGCCAGCATCAGGCCGGTCACTATTAAAGTGTGTATACTTTTCATATTCCTATTTTAGTGTGGTTGAAGATAAGCAGGATTGAACCATGCCATTGGAATATCCGCTTCCAGTACACCTTGCCGGCTGTATACGCGTTTTTCACACCGTCCTTCAACCACAAAACCCAATTTTTTATATAAGGCAATGGCCCGCTCATTGGATTCCTGTGTATAGAGTTCTACCCTCAAAATATCCGGCCTGCCGGTAGTGATTGTATCCAGCAGTTGCGTAAAGATTTTTTTGCCCAGGCCCCTGCCCTGGAAACCGGGATCCACCGCAATGGTAAGATCGCTCATTACATGCCTTAATATTTTTGGTGCAGGGGTATAGCAGTGAATCTCTGCAATTATTTCAGCCGCATTCTCCGGGTTATCAATCACCAGTTCAATACCGGTGCTGGCGGCCTGCCGCATAAAATGGCTGATGTAGCCGGCCGAGACTTCTTCCGGGCCGCGGGCAATGCCAATGGGCGCTGCACCGGTGGCTTTGTAAAGGGCAAGTATTTTGGGCGCATCGGCTGCCACTGCGTTACGTACAATAAACATCTTATTGAAATTGGATTAACGAAAAGGGTAGAGAACGGTAATTAAAAAATCAAAAGTAAAAATTCAAAAAGGAACCGTCCATTTTTAACTGTTTAAGTTTGACTTTTGACTTTTTGCTTTTCTGCTGAAATGCTTTCGCTCCATATTAAGCAAGCAGGTACGCATGCTGCTGATCAAATGGCAATGTAATCCAGTTAACCACATAATGGTAATTAACCCCGAATCCGGGCCGGGTATTGGCTGTATTGGAAAATACATTCCAGTTCAGCAGGCTGCCTGCAGGAACGTTTCTGCCCTGGTGAATAGAAAACGGTGCATAGCCTGCATTAGGGTTGCCAGGTGGCTTTTGGTATACGGCATCATTGCTGATGAACAGTACAAGGCCTCTTTTAACGGAGGGGAAACTGGCTTCCAGGAATTCTGTTTTCCTGATGGCTTTCCAGAAATCATAACAGGCGACATTGTGTGCTGTATTGGGTTTCAGCTGGCTCTGGATGGCCTGACCAAAAACCAAACGCTGCAGTGGCTGAGCCGTGGTCTTATAAATAATATTCACTGGGTAAAAAGCCCCCTCTCTTTCCAGCACAATATCTATGTAACAGTTATCTGCATCTGACAGGAGGTATGGTGGTACTAAAATACCGGGCACATGGTATTCAATATATACGTTGTCATAAAATTGGGTGTTCATGAACCAGCTTGCCAGGTAGAGCTGAATATCCTGCACGCGGATGAACCAGGTAGTTCTGGCGGCAAGGGCATGCGCAATATGACCCGAGATGATCTCCCGCATAGGCAGT
>JANPGT010000418.1:0-2159 GCA_031424135.1 Chitinophagaceae bacterium | reverse complement strand
CCTCTTCTTCCCGGTTTTCGTTGAATTCTATGATGAAGTTGTTTCTTCCTTCTCCTGTTATGATAAACATGTATTTGGCCTGGGTTAATTCCAGCAATGAAAGAAAGAGAAATAGCGCATGGATGCGGTTTTCGCAGATATCAAATATTTTCTCAAACGCGGTTGTTTTTTCGGTGGACACTTTTTTCAGCAGGAATTCACGGCTATCCTCCATGGTGTAATTATAACGAACCACGGTGTGTACAGGGCGGTGGTTACGGTCGTACATGCGCTGCATAGCTTTCTCAAAACTCTTCATTAGCTTGTACAGGGTAATATTCTGAATTTCTGTACCCTCACCTGCTTCCTCTCCAATACTGGCTATTTCTTTCTGCAGGTTACCACGTTTTACCATCAGCATGCGGATGGCTTCCATATCAGCCATCTGGGCGGCAGCTTCCTTGAATTTCTTGTATTCCAGTATTTTGTCTATAAGCTCCTGGCGAGGGTCAATTTCGTTACCGGAAGCGTCTATTTCCTTGCGGGGCAGCAGCATTTTGGCCTTGATGCGCATGAGGGTAGATACAAAAAGGATGAATTCGCTGGATAACTCAATATTCAGTTTATCCTGCTGGTGCACAAAATCCAGGAAATCTTTGATGATTTTGGTGATGGGTATGTTGTAAATATCCAACTCATCGCGTTCTATAAAGAAAAGCAACAGATCGAAAGGGCCTTCAAACTGAGCTAATTTAATCTGGTAAGATGGTGCACTCACGTTAATTCATTTACTGCGTAAAAAAAGGGGTCCCGGCCAGCGCCGGGACCCAACAAATGTAAGGAAATAATGCTTTAGAATTTGGCAGCAAACCCCACACCCAGCAAAGATCGTAACTGTACGCCGGCAGCGTTTTTATTGGGTCCAAACTGGCGTATATCATCATCGTAAATCAGGTCGAAATTATAGTTTACATTCAGCCACTTATTCACTTTCATGGCAAAAGCGTTTGTCCAGTACACGTCTACATTCTGCGGGCGTGCTTTCTTGATGGTTTCGCCCACTCTCTTGGTAGCCAGGTAGTTAGAGTACAGCTCCAGTTTACTGATATAAACTACATTTTTCATTACTTCTTTATTGAAATTGGCAGATAAAAAGGCGCCCAGCTCAATCTTTACTTTCTGGCCGGGGTCCACCCCATAATTTGTTGCCAGTGGTGTTTCTATTTCGCCGGTGGGGGCCACACCGCCCTGGTACAGGTAGCTGTAGGGGCTGTTTGACACAATTACCCAACGGCCCGCTATAGGGGAGATAAATACGTTGAAATACGAAGTCGGTTTCCAGGTAATACCCGGCGCAATGGTGAGATAGGCAGGCGCAAACAGGCCCGAAATTCTATGCTGAAGTCCCTTGCCTAAATAATTGTATTCGTATCCGTCTGTAAACTGGGTGCGAAAGCTGAGTACGCCGGAGACATCCAGCTTGGGCGCCAGCGAGTAACCCACCCGGCTCAGGAAATCTATTTTATCGTCATTTTTCCTTACGCCCTGCGAGGTAGTATTTACCACCGCGTAAGCCATATCCAGGTTATTGTTCCAGCTCCATTTGCCATGGATATTGTTAGCAAAAAGGTTAACAAATACGGCGGTAGAAAAAGAGAATTTCTCTGCACCGGTCGCCCAGTTGCGGCTGCCACCCTGGCCAAGATTCAATGAAAACAAGCCCCCCCTTTTCCATCCATTTTTATGGGCAGTGTCTTTTGGCAATTCTTTCTGCGCAGTATTTTGTATGTCTTTGATGGCAGCATCCTGCGCTTTTACCGTTACTGCCGTTGCTGAAATGAAAAAGACCAATAGGAATTGCCTCATAAGAATTAAATGTTTTGGTGACTACAGGTACTGTTTCAACTACCAAATATAAAATTAGGGTTTTTACAGAATTGAACTGTTTTTTGAAGCCTTAAAATACAAAAAGCCGCGGCTGCGGCTTTTTGTATTACTGTAAATGAAAGTTTAGAATTTCTTCAGGTAGCCAATACCGATGTATTCCCTGAACTGCGTACGCGCACCATCCTTGTTCGTTCCATAGATTCGTACATCATCATCATAGATTAGATCAAGGCCCAGGTTGAAAGAAATACCTTTAAAAATATTGGCGCTTAAAAGATTGGTCATAAACACGT
>JANPGT010000417.1:0-2247 GCA_031424135.1 Chitinophagaceae bacterium | reverse complement strand
ATGACCATCACCGGTTGTCATTTTAACGGAAGAATATTTTCCGTTTCAGGGTTGGGCTATATGCCGAAAGGTGAAATTATAGATGAGCATGGGCAGGTCCTGAAGAAGGAATCGCTGGGAGATATGAAAGCGTTTTTTCTGTCGGGGTTTTTATCTTCCTCCGGTAAAATAAACCCGCCGGATAAATACCATCCGGAATGGTATGCTATTGGCGACCCAACGGAAGCATCCTTTGCTGCATTGGCAATGAAAGCAGGATTTAGCCTGGAAGAAGTAAGCAGGGATTACCCGGTATTGCAATCTTTCGGTTTTGATTCGTTCCGCAAAAGAGCGGCTATTGTGAGAAAACACCATCAGAAGGTAATTTCTTTTGTAAAAGGGTCTTTGGAGTCCGTACTGGCAGTTTCCACAAAAATTATTTCTGATGGTAAGGTACAGCCACTGGAAGAGGCAAAGAAAAAGGATATCCTCTCTATGTCTGCCGCCTTTGCCGGAAATGCACTGCGGATTATTGCCATAGGATACAAGGATCTCGACAGCAGTGATGCCTGCACCATCGAAGAGGCGGAACAGGATTTGACTTTTGCCGGCTTTGTTACCATGTTTGACCCGCCGCATGAAGAAGTAAAGGAAGCATTGGCAGCTGTTTTTAAAGCGCACATGAAAGTATTTATGATTACCGGTGACAATGAAGTAACTGCAAAAGCGATTGCCAAAAATATCGGCTTGATGAATGCAGACAATTCCTTCCCGGCAGTTATTAACGGAACAACTTTGCAAACCCTCGGCGATGATCAGCTGAAAGCAGTTTTCCGGAACAGGGCAGTTGTTTTTTCGAGGGTATCGCCGGATGATAAGTACCGAATTGTAGATTTGCTGGTAAAGCAGGGCGAAATTGTAGCAGTAACCGGTGACGGGGTAAACGATACACTGAGCTTGAAGCGGGCCGATATCGGGATTGCCATGGGAAAAAGTGGTTCTAAAGTGGCACAGGAAGCCGCCAGTATGATCCTGCTGGATGATAATTTCTCCACCATCGTTGTTGCTGTAAAGGAAGGCAGGACTATTTTCAGGAACCTGGAAAAAACAATCAAAACAAATCTTTCTTCCAATGTAGCAGAACTTACCTGTGTGCTGTTTGGTTTTGCCGGCGCCTTCCTCGGCATTGCAACGCCTATATTAGCCGTACAAATTTTATTGATTGATATGGTGGGTGAAATGTTCCCGCTTATTATGCTCACCTACGATCCGCCGGAAAAAGCCATTATGGAAGAGCCGCCCCGCCATCCAAAGGATAAAATATTAACGGCGGATACCATGAAGCGAATTGTATTTAACGGTACTGTAATGGGACTGGCTGCCTACGGGGCTTTCCTGGTGTCGTATTTTCATAATCAGCAGCTGGCCAATCATTATGAAAAAGCAATTACCATAACCTTTATTTCTATCATCTTTTGCCAGTATGCCAACCTGCTTTCCGGCCGCACCTATGGACCAGCTTTGGGAAGATACGTATTCTCAAACGGCCATTTACTTTGGGCTTTTGTATTGTCTGTTTCCTGCATATTGTTGATTGTTTATGTGCCGGCACTGAATCTCTATTTTCATACCTCAGCTTTGTTGGCCGTTGACTGGTTGTTCCCGCTGGCCGCAGGCTCCATCTGCCTGGCGATCTATGAACTCAGAAAAAAGTGGCAACCCGCAGATGGCAGGAGCCAGGGAAATTAGGGTGATTGGGCTGCAGTATTGCGGCGATTGTTTTTCAAGAAACTATTAAACGCTTTTTCCCAGTAAAATGGAATGACATAAGTAAAATATTTTTTATGGAACATCAACATCATGCCAGTCAGTATACCTGCCCTATGCATCCCCAGGTACTGCAGGATAAGCCGGGCAATTGCCCGATTTGCGGAATGACCCTGGTATTACAGAAAAAAGCGGTAAGCGATGCGGTCGTTTCTGCTCATCATCATACCGGAAATCCTGCCATGGGTCATGAAGGGCATGACCATGGCAAAATGATTGCAGATTTCAGGAAACGGTTTTACGTTGTACTGTTGCTTACCATCCCAATTATTTTGTTGTCCAGCATGATTCAGCATTTCATAGGGGTTAACTGGCAGTTTGCTGGCTCTCAATACCTGTTATTTGCTTTATCAACAGTCGTCTTTTTCTACGGGGGCTGGCCTTTTTTAAAGGGATGGGTGGAGAATTTATTCCTACTTTGGAAGAAGGCGATTATGCCAT
>JANPGT010000416.1:0-2011 GCA_031424135.1 Chitinophagaceae bacterium | reverse complement strand
TTTTCATTGTCAGGCCAATAGCAAATAAACAAGATTGATAAAAAGAGGCTGTCTCAAATGTTGAGATGGTCTTTTTTTTTCCCTGGCCTAAACGGTAATTGCCGCCAGGGCAAAAAAATATCCTGCTGTTGGCAGGAGTTCAGATGTGGGATGGGGAGAGAAGTGAAGCAGCAGGACAGCAGCTGGCACCTGCTGTGGAAGAGCAGCTACGACAGTTACAACACTGCTTTAGTGATGGTATCTGTGTAGGCGGTTTGCCCTTTGGTACCAATAGCGCCTATTTTAAATTGGTAGGGTGCTAACGCAGTTAAACCGCTAATGGTAAACCAGGGAAGCGAATTGGTAGCATGCGTCCATGCCCCGTTTTCTGATGATGCAGGCCTGTAGAGCAGTAGGTAGGCTATGGCACCGGCTACCCGGGTGATGGACACGATGGCTTCGCCTGAATTAATGCCGGCTTGCACGGCAAGGTTTTCAGGGGCAGACAGTGTCTTGGGAAAAACACTCTCTGCGTTTACCGGGAAGCCGGAGCTTACCAGTTTTGCACGATCGCCGTCTGCCACCAGGATACAGTAGTTGGCCATCTTGCGAAGCGTTAGTAAAAGCGCTTCCCTGGCGGTATTTTTGATGGCCACTTTTACATTGTCTCGACTTTTGGCAAGTGCCAGTGCATCCGAGAATGTTTTAATAGCATCATTGAGTGCAGCAAGGCCGGGCTGTGGTTCCGGGAAATTGGTATTGCCCGTCATAGCGGCCGAAACGGCCAGGGCCTGGCTTTCCAGGTTGCTATCGGACAGCCTGGGAGAATTGAATAAGATTTTAGATGATTTCATAATTGTTTTGTTTTTTGAAAATTAATTTTTTCATTGTTTTTAAAATTGTTTGTTTGTTTTTGGCCTCCCCCAACCCCTCCGGTGGAGGGGAGCTGGATCCGTTTTAATTTTATGGATCCATTCTTTAAAATGATTTTTTATCGCCGCTATTGGTGCCTGCCTGCCGGCAGGCAGGTTACCGCCGCTGTTGGTGTTTTCACCAACAGCAGTATGGAAATGAATTTAATTTTAGGGGGCATCAGCCATTTTGTTTTTTAAATTGTTTTTAATAATTGTTTCATGCAGGTATTTCACCTGCACGGTTTTGATAATATAACAAAGAGGAATCGCGTAGTGGCCAGCTACAGGAAGGCCTTTGTATTTTTGGCTGCTGCAGTTTTGTAATCAGTACTTTCTGGTGTATCTACCAGGGGTTATGCTGTTATAAGCAATGTTCCGTTCGGAAAAATCTTTCTGATCTGTTCTTGATTTTTTAAGAAGAGATGATAAATCCAGTTGGAAGTTTATTGTATAAAGTCCATTTACAAAGCCGGTTGCAACCGGAGGTCAAATGTGAAGAAGAAAAAACCCGAATCAGCTGCGTCCGGGAGGAACGCCATTACAATTGACCTGTAATTGTCACTACAAAGATATAATCATTTTTTTGACACTTCCGCGTTTCTGTGCAAAAATATTTTCAAATTATAAAAAAGTATTTTTTAAGGCATACTTGAAAAATGTTTTTTCTTGTGGTGCCGGACGTGTTTCCGCCGGATAAAACTGTTTTTCGTGTTGTGCAATGGTCTGCGACAAAGAAGATTGCCACTATTCACAAGATGAAGTGGTGATAAAGAAAGAAGGAAAGCGCTTTTCATCTTTTGCGAAGGCCTGTGCAAAAGATGATATTCAGCTTGTACAAGATGAAGTCGCAGAAAAAATGACGGAAAGCGTTTTCCTCTTTTGCGGAGGTCTATGCGAAAGAGGATCCACGCTTTGTACAAGATGAAGTTGCGGTAAAGAAAGAGGAACAGTGTTATTCATCTTTTACGGAGGTCTATGCCAAAGAGGATCCATGCTTTGTACAAGATGAAGTTGCGGTAAAGAAAGAGAAACAGTGTTATTCATCTTTGACGGAGGACCAAACAAAAGAAGCGTTGCAGTTTGCAAAAGAAGAGATGACGAAAACAAAAGACGGGAAG
>JANPGT010000415.1:0-2244 GCA_031424135.1 Chitinophagaceae bacterium | reverse complement strand
AAAGAATGAGTTACCGGGCTCAGGTTGGCCTGGCCTTCTACCATGTACAGGTTGGTCTTATCAACAAATAAACCACCGCCTTTTGAGATAGGAACGCTTCTCACCTGGTTAAAGAGGGTATTGAACTGGTCGCTGCCAGGTAAGGGCCTGCCCACATCTGCTGTAGCGCGGGCCGCGGTTTGCGCAGCAAAATCTGTAGCACCATTTAAACGGGCACCCAGGTAAGCCTGGGCATAGGTAGCATACCAGCCGGTAGCACCGCCGCTGGGCTTCCAGGCTTCATTCAGCAACCTGGTAGTAACGGTGGCATTATAACTTTCACCCGCATTTTCCTGGGTGGTATAAGCCCGTAACATCCAGTTGGGATTATTAATTTCTAACTTGTACTGCCCAATTTTCAGTGCACGCAGGCTATACCTTTCGCTTCCACTGTAAATGGTGTTTCCAGTACCCCAATGCCCTGCCAGTACCGCTTCTGTTTTTGAAGACAGTTTATAGTGAAGGGCGCCGGACAATTTATAATTAATGGTATTCTGGTTCACCACCTCGCTTTCGTTATAGCCTGTTCTGGATACGTTCATTGGTTTGCCACCATTCAATGTATCCAAAAAACCCTTCAGGAAGGGCGCAGAAGCCGCAATACCGGGGAAAACATTGGACCTGATATCAATGGTGGTTTCATCGCCATAGGTATTGATGCCATCATAGTTGGGATCAGTAGCCCTGTCGCCATCAATGATTTTACCGTTGGTGCCGGTACGCGAATAATTTCTTTTATCGTAACCCAGCCAGTCTTTGGCGGCTACCAGTTCCATACCTATTTTAAAAGCAAATTTATCAGATATTTTTTCGGCCCATCTTACTGACCAGTTATGGTAGGGCGATAAATTACGGAAACGGCTATCGGTATTCATAATACCTTCCTTTACCTGGAACGACAAGCCCTGGTATTTAAAAGGATTTTTACTGCTGATAAGGATGGTACCATTCAAACCACCTGGGCCATACAGCGCAGAAGAAGCGCCGGGCAACAATTCTATATTATCAACGTCCAGCTCTGTTAAACCAACAACGCCACCTACTGAGAAATTAAGACCTGGCGCCTGGTTGTCCATACCATCTACAATCTGGTTTACCCTGGTACTACCGCTGCCGTTGAAGCCACGGGTACTCGGCGTCTTAAAAGTCAATGATGAAGTAGTGATGTCCACGCCTTTCAGGTTTCCCAGCACATCGTAGTAAGTGGCGGCGGGTGCATTGCGGATATTGGCGGCACTGATTCTTTCAATAGATACCGGCGACTCCAGTATGCGCTGCGGCACCCTGCTGGCAGACACTACTACTTCTGCACCCAGTGAAGAGGCAGGCACAAAATCAACCTGCACGGGCACCGCCAGGCTGGTGACGGTTACTTCTTTTGTTTCAAAACCAATGGACGAAATAATAAGTGTAACGGGCAGTGACTGGCTAGTCACCAATTTAAAATCGCCCCTCTCATTGGTAAAGGTTCCGGTAGCACTACCTTTTACGGTGACCGATACGGCCGGCACCACATCTTTATTATTACTGTTTTTTACATTTCCGCTAATGGTTACGGTTTGAGCAGCGGCAGTGAGGCTTAGAAGGGCAGCAATCAGCAGGGATGCCAGATAGCGTTGGTTCTTTTTCATAATGGCAATTTTATTGAATCTATTGGGGGGCAAAGTACAATTTTGCTTCGTTTTTCCACAAAAAATAATTTTCTACATAAACGCATAGACGCTGTTGATATTTTAAGCGCTGCATTATACCCACAGCCCGTAATTTCGGGGCATGACAGCATTTAACTTCCCACAGCAAACAAAGTTCTACAGCGGTAAAGTAAGAGATGTGTATACCATCAGCGATCATTGGCTGGTCATGATTGCCTCCAATCGCATTTCTGCTTTTGATGTAATACTGCCCCGCCCCATCCCTTATAAAGGACAGGTACTAAATCAAATAGCTGCTTATATGCTGGCAGCTACCAGTGACATCTGCCCCAACTGGCTGATCGATGTTCCGGCGCCGAATGTATCTATAGGTAAAAAATGCGTGCCCTTTAAAATTGAAATGGTGGTAAGGGGAAATTGTACCGGCCACGCATGGCGTACCTACAGCAGCGGGCAGCGTACATTGTGCGGCGTTAGCATGCCGGAGGGTATGCGCGAGAATGATTTTTTCCCCTCCCCCATCATCACCCCCTCTACCAAGGCAGAACAGGGG
>JANPGT010000414.1:0-3325 GCA_031424135.1 Chitinophagaceae bacterium | reverse complement strand
AATGTGCCATCGTGGTTATTGACATAGAAGCAATCCCTTTCTGTGTAATCGCTGGTGGTGTAGATATCGGGCCACCCATCCTTATTGATATCACTCACGGTAACACTCAACCCAAAATTGAGGGCGTTGTTAATGATACCCGCCTGCAGGGTAACATCGGTGAAATGCATTTGTCCGGCGCCATCCCGGTCGTTGCGGAACAAACGGTTGCCAAAATTAAAATTGGGGGTAGCCCTTACTTTACGGGTATTCAGGAAAGGGTTATAGGTATGATTGGAATGATTCAGCAAAAACATGTCCAGGTCGCCGTCTCCATCGTAATCAAAAAAAGCGGCCTGGGTGGATTGTGTACCCGGTGCATCCAGTCCGTACGCAGCCGCCATCTCTTTAAAATAAGGCAGCCCGTTACGAAGTCCCTGGTTGATAAATAATTCGTTGCTTAGTTTCACAGGGTCAGCATATTTACCCGAATGACAGACATAAATATCGGTGAGTCCATCTCCATTTACATCTGCAATGCTCACCCCGGTGCCCCATGTGCCATTGCCTGCTATGCCAGCGGCCTGGCTGATATCTGTAAACTGGAGATTCCCTTTATTTAAAAACAATTTGCTGGCAGTAGTATTCCCGGAAAAAAACAGGTCGGGCCAACCGTCGTTATTGAAATCGCCCACCCCCAGCCCTGCACCGTTGTAGAGATATTCGTACTGCATTACATTCAGCGAATCGTCCTCCCTGATGGTATTAAGAAATGAGACGCCGGTCTGCTTTTCCGTCATCAGTGTAAACATTGCTGCAGGCGGCTGCTTCTGTGCAGCGGCGGGTCCAGCCGTCAAACACAGCAAAATAGGCAGGAGTGCTTTTCTTACAGCCTTCAGCTTCATAAAGCAGCAGATTGATTTTGGTTAGTCGAGCTTTATTTTTTCATCCCCTTCGCGGTAAGGCAGAAATATCATCATCAGGGTCATCATTTCGTCGGTCGTTTTCATATCACCCCTTGAAAAAATATTTTTAGGGGGCGTATTGGGGTTAAACGGATTAGCTGGCGTGTTATCATACACACATTCCATATGTATCACAGAGCCTTTCGCCACTTTTACCAGTTGCCTGAACCGGTAGATCTCCTGCCACCGGAAATCCCAGCGCGGAATATATACCAGCTTAATGGTATCTCCTGCCGGCGTAGTGACATAAGCCTTAAATTCTTTTCCTATTAAATGCATATGCGGCCACACATACAATATGGACTGATCTTCATTTGGATTGGTTACTTCCAGTGTGAATTTTTTTTCTTCATTGGCTCTTATGAAAAAAGGTGGATCAATTTCACGCTCTCCAATTCCGCCAGATCCAAAACTGATCACTTTTACTTTGCGTGCTACGGGTGTTTTTGTAAAGAACAGGTTTACGCCGGCTATACTGGCTTCATCTGCAGCTGAAGGTGCATAATGCACGGTGAGCAGGATAACCCCTCTTTTGGGCATTACCCAACCAAAGCCTGCGGGGTAAGATTCATAGCTGGCGCCGGGTATCCATCCGCCGTAGTAACTGATGGTTTTGCGGTAGGGCTGGTACTGGTCATATTTGCGACGGTCGTCTTCGGTAAGATTAATAGAAGCCGCCGTCTTCTGAATATCAATACTTTCATCCAGTACCGGGTGAATGGCATAATTGGCGTGGTGAATTAATTTTTTATTACTACTGAAAAACTCGACTGCTTCTATATTGGCAGAATCTTTTAATTCGAAAGGTATTTTGTAGACAATGAACCGTTCCAGGTTATCGCCGTTCAGGTGAAAAGTGTCTGCGGTGGTCAGTACAAGATCCGGCGTACGGGGGTAACGGGTAGAAACCGGTAATATTTTTTTTGCTGCGCCTGCAGGCTCTTTTCCTTTCGGCATTTTATTGTCTACCCATTGGCCGATAACTGCAATTTCATTATCAGTCAGGGAACGCTCATTGGAGAAGGAAACATAGTGTTTATCGGGTTTCCAGGGCGGCATATAACCGGTTTGGGTAACTTCTTTTATGAAGCTGGCTCTTTTGGCAACATCTTCATAGGTGAGCAGGGAAAATGGGCCTGAATCGCCTGGTTTATGGCAGGAAGCGCATTTGGCTTCCACCAGCGGCTTTATGTCTTTGTAATAAGTGATATCCTGCGCTGCCGCTGTGCCTGTAAGTATTGCCAGTAGAGAGAATATGGTCAAAATATGCTTCATATCAAAAATCATTAATCCTGCAGCCGATGGATTTGGTTCTTTTAATTGCTACTGCAGCATGCTGAAGGTATTGCGAAACCGCATCCGAAAGATAATTTTCTGTAGCCTTCCAGCTTTTTACGCCCAGCTGTTTTACCCGGTTGTCAATAGCACCCCTGTATACCAGTTCATACTGCGGCGTAAGCAAAATTACTTCAGGTGTTGCAGCCGCATGCAGGTAAGTAGTGAGTTTTTTTACAGGATCAATCAGTAACGGGAAATGAATTTTGTATTTGCGAGCATAGGTGTTTATAACGGTTGTGGCATAGGTTTTACCGGGCACGATGCCAATTACTTTGATACTACCGCTGTACTGACGCTGCAGGCTGTCCAGTACAGGCGCATAATTTTTACACAACGGACATTCCGGGGAGAGGAATACAAATAACAGCAGGTTCTGGGAAGCCGTAATTTCCTTGAGTGACCTGGTTTTGCCGCTGCCGGCATCAATAAGTCTGAACTTATTTACTAGGGTGCCGTTGAACAGGGAATCATTCGCTGCCTGCGCCAATAACGATCCAGCAGCGTTTAAACTCAAGAGAAATAATATATAGTATTTTATCAACTTCATTTGCAGGAATACCACGCGTTCAAGGTACTAAAAAAATAAAAAACTCCAGGCTAAAAATAGCCCGGAGTTATAACTAATGCTTATGAAAAACTATTTTTTGTCCCACCATACACGGCCATATAAATCTCCGATGGCACCAAAATCTGCATCTGCCTTCATGGCATCAATGGCAGCCTGTTTGTTGGTGGCATTCAGATCTGTGTTGGAAGGGGCGCTTATTGCAGCGCGTCTTGGAATCAGGTATACCGTTCCGTCTATCAGGATATCTTCATTGGCAAGCGCCGTTGCAGAATTTGGATAGCCGGTTCTTTTAAAGTTTGCCCATGCTTCATTGGGTTGTTTATAAAAATTGATGTATGCCTGTACACCAATCTGCTCCAGTATTTTACCAGCATTGTAAACAACCGGTGCTGAGGCTTTGTACGCGGTAATCTCAGCAGGGGTTACAGCAGTATAGTCTTCCAGCGCTGCATTTTTTGCAGCCAGGTCATAAAAT
>JANPGT010000413.1:0-3475 GCA_031424135.1 Chitinophagaceae bacterium | reverse complement strand
CACTTTTGCAGATGACCTGAAAGCCATAGCGCTCCAGCCCAGCGAAGTGAGCGGCGACTTCCATATCAGCATCAATGATAAAAAAATATTCGACCGCAAAGATTATGGCGGCTTCCCGGAAATTAAAGAATTAAAGCAACTGGTGCGCGATGTAGTAAATCCAGGCAAAAGCCTGGGGCATGCAGATACAAAACCACACCATACTGATAACTGAAAGTCTTGGGCTGCAGGCTATGAGCTTTGAGCAGTTATAAACCATTTATTATTTCAATCATGACAGGTGTTATTTTATGCGGCGGACAAAGCTCCAGGATGGGCAGCGACAAGGGCCTGCTAAAACTGCAGGAAGACACCTGGGCAAAAGCGGCCATCAGCAAAATGGAAGCGCTTAACCTGCCTGCATTTTTATCGGTAAACGAAGCGCAGTATAAAAGCTATGCAGACATTTTTGCCGCCGCAGAATTGATAAAGGACAACGAATCGATTGCCGTAAAAGGCCCGTTAAAAGGTGTTCTAAGTGCGCACCTGCAACACCCCAATGAGGATTTGTACATACTGGCCTGCGATATGCCTTTGATGGAAACGGGCATACTGAAGCAATTATACGACCGCTATCAAAAACAAGCGGCTGAAGCCTGGGTATTCAGCAATGACAATGCACTGGAACCGCTTTGTGGCATTTATGCCGCCAGTGGCCTGGCAAAAATTATTGAGTTACTGAAAACACGGGGTTTGCTGAAACACAGTATGAAATATGTGCTGGAGCAACTCCATACGGAAACGACACCTGTGCTTCCGGAGCAGCAAAAATATTTTATGAACTTCAATGCCCATGCGCAATTAAACGGGCTGTAAACCCGGCAGACGGGTTTCTTTCTTAATGAAATCTGCTTTGGGCGCTTCACATAAATTACAGCTATAACTCTCCGGCAGCGCATTAAACAGCGTTCCCGCCACAATAGATTGGTCGGGTTCGCCCATCGCTTCATCGTATACGGTTAAACAATGCCGGCATTGGTAGTACGTTTTCAATATTTCTTTCTTTGGTTCCTCAGCAACAGGTGTATTGTAAGAACTTCCCGGCAACAATACATTCTCATCTTCCTGTGCATAATAATACCTGCACAACGCAATCAGGTAAGTACCCAGGTGTTCTTTTTCTACATTACTCCTGAACGTAATAAACTCTTTTGAGTTGGGATTAAAATCACTGGTATATAAGATGTCATATTTGTCCAGCGGCTTCAGTTGCTTACGGATGAGGCTGAACTGGCGCTTTATCAACACAGATCCAAACAACCCTGATTTCGGCTGGGTTTTCACTGCAAAACATAATCCGAAAGTACGCGTGTCTTCCTTGTCGAACTGCCTGATAATTTGTCTTTTTATGGCCAACCCTTCATTATTACCATCTTCCACCTGCCAGTTCAATTCATTGGAAGCATGGCGCACATTGATACGGTACTTACCCAATATAAATCCCCACAGCGGCCGGTGCTTGTCTTCGATGCCTTTTATAATAATGGATTTCCATGGTGTAGTGTACAATTCCCCTGATTTGGTTTCGAGGCAGATGCGGCAAATATCTTTCAGGAAATCAATGGCAAACATTTCATCGCGCCGGTAGATACCCAGCCATGATTTGTTACCATAGCTGTTGTATCCCTCATAATACGGCAGCTTAAATGCGGGCAGTGCCAGCTTTTCGGTCACGGGCTTCGCCATAAAACCGGTACTGGCATTAATAGCCGCATACAGAGCGTCACCATCTGCCATGTTATTATCGTAATACAAAGAAGGCGACTGCAGTATGGCATTTTCAATGGCCTGTGACACACGGGCAATATCATTGGTATACACCAGGTCTTTCCAGTAATACAATATATTTGTTTTGGGAAAACGAACAACCAGCCACCAGAAATGCGTATTGGAGGATGCAATCCAGTTGATATTGCCGGTAAAAAAAGGCGTAAAAGTCTGGTTGCGATCGGTAATATTTACTTTCAGTGTTGGCTTGTAATCAAACAGATCAAATACATCTTTGTATACCCCTTCACCCAGCCATGTTTCCTTTATAAAAATCTCTGCGGCAGGATAGGAACTGCTGATATTAGGATGCTCATCTTTATTAATTTCAAATTCAATATTGCCCAGCTGCAAGGCTTCCACTACTTTATTGTACTCTTTGGCAGACACATCTATCAGCAATTGCTGCCTTAGCCCGAAACGTACTTCGGTGAGTCCTGCCTGCTGCAGGCTTTGCAACAGGTTATGCAGGTAACCCGGCGAAACGATACCACCTGTGAAATTTACTTTGAACTGGAATGCATGACGCATAGTACATGTATTTTATACTAAACCAAACTCTTTTACCGCCCTGGGAAAATTCCGGTTTTCATGACCCGGCCTGCACAGTTTCAGCAATACAAAACGTTGCAGGTTATTCAAATCCTGCCATTGCCGCAAGGATAGTTGCCAGGTGAATTCCGCCATTTTTTCCTGCAGCACAACAGGCACTTCCTCCAGGTTTGCCCATACTGTATTTTCTACCGCCGGCAAATCTGTTGCCCCAGCGCCCGTGTATTTTTTAACCAGTTGCTGCACGTAATAGCGGTAATGTTGCAGCTGTTGGCGCGAAACGCAGTCCATCTCAGCTAATAGTGTTCTTTCCTGCGGGTTCATCCTGCTCCATTCCTGCAGCTTTAATTTGATGCCGCAGCCATCCAGTTTAAAACGGACAATCATAGGTATGCAACGTACATCGTCTTCCACAAAGTCTTCTTCAAAATCAAAGAAAACTGTTCCAACTGCGCTATTGCTGTAAGGCGGCGGACAAATTATTTCCGTTTCTCTCATAGTTTGTTTGCTTTACTGCACCTGAACAATAGACTACGCTTTAACAACCGGCTGTACCCGGAAACTTGTTTCGTTTTCCAGTATGGCTTTTACTTCGGGGCGGCAGCTGCCACATCCCATACCGGCACCAGAAAGCTGGCACAACTGCACCAGGTCTTTACAGCCTTCTTTTATTTTATTGATGATGTTGCCCTCTCCTATGCCCGCGCAGCTGCACACCAGCTTCCCAATAACCGGTTCTGCTTTTTTACCGCTTCGTAACAGTTGCAGCCTTTTGTCGCTCAGCTCTATTTTATTTTCAATCAAATCCCTGTACTCCAGGAACTCTGTTTTATCGCCAATCAGGATAGCGCCCACCAGCCGGTCGTTGTGAATAATACATTTTTTATAATACCGCTTGGCCTTGTCTATAAACACCACTTCTTCGTAAGCGGGATCATTGGGCGCTTCTGCCAGTCCCAGGGAACATACATCAGTGCCATGCATTTTCAGGATATTCATCAGCAAAGAACCCTGGTAATATTTTGCAATATCTCCGTTGATATAGCTGGCAGCAACATGCGCCTGTTGCTCAGCTGCCGCGGTAATACCGTATAAAAAGCCATCAAACTCTGCCATT
>JANPGT010000412.1:0-5370 GCA_031424135.1 Chitinophagaceae bacterium | reverse complement strand
CATTAAACCCAGTATGTCTATTACCTGCGATACATTTTTGATGTTCCATTTTGCAATCACTTCTTCAGGTCCCATAATCTCTACATCACCGCCCTGGTAACCGGGTTTGTAAATTTTTACTCTATCGGTCACCAGCTGGCCGTAATCTTTATCGGGTGTTACCATAAACACATCGTAACCGGCATTGGCTGCTTTTCTGCTCAGGGTTCCAATAATATCATCTGCCTCATACCCGTCAAGTTCTATTACCGGAATATTAAAACCACGGATGATCCTCTTGATATCGGGAAGGGCGTTCAGCAAATCTTCCGGCGCTTCCTGTCGGTTGGCTTTGTAGTCGGCAAAGTCTGTATGGCGTTCTGTGGGTGCATGCGTATCAAAACAAACAGCCATGTGCGATGGCTTTTGGTTGTTGATCAGTTCTATGAGCGTATTGGTAAAACCAAATTGCGCATTGGTGTTTTTGCCTTTGCTGGTTACACGCGGATTGCGGATAAGCGCGTAGTAAGCACGAAATACAAGCGCAAGCGCATCAAGCAGGAATAATTTCTTTTGCATACAGACATTTATTGAAACAAGCGGCGAACCTTTCGATCCGCCGTTGTTAGATGATGGTGCTAAGGTAGGAATTTACCACAGAGGGAAAAGAGGTTTTTAAACTGTATTTCCATATTACCTAAAGTAATACAGCCATTTACTTAAACAGGTAGTTTTGTCGGCCAACAATACTCCTGTACCTCTGTGAAAAACCTCCTTTGACTTTGTGGTAAAACGCAAATTAACATAAATGACAGCAGAACTCCATAAGAAACCGTTGATACCCTTTGGCTGGCTGAGGGCCCTGTTATTTTTAGTATTGTATCTTTCGTTGATTGTGGTTAGCGGTATTATAATTGCCCTGGTACTAAAACCAGTCCCTGGTGCAGCCGCTGCAGGCAATAGCCAATTTACGCTCACCTACCTCCCTATTATCATCAATGTTATTATTTCTACAGGCCTTATATGGCTGTGCAGGAGATTTATTGACCGCCGCAGTTTTGAAAGCCTGGGTTTCAGCATCCATAAAACGGGTATGCATGCAGGTACGGGATTCTTCCTGGGGATACTGTTGGTGTGCGCCGGCGCCTGTATCCTGTTTTTCAGCAAAAACCTGCAATGGACGGGTGTACATTTTAATGGCAATGACTTATTCATCAGTTTTGGCCTGATGGCGATAGTAGCTTTTTATGAGGAGCTTCTGCTGAGGGGCTATATCCTCAACAACCTGATGGAATCTGTCAGCAAATGGCCGGCATTGATTATTTCTGCACTGGTATTTACGCTGCTGCACGCTACCAACCCCGACTTTTCTGTTATAGGTGCCATCAATATTCTACTCGCGGGCCTGCTGCTGGGCATTAATTATATTTATACAAAAAATCTTTGGTTTGGCATCCTGCTGCATTTTAGCTGGAATTTTTTGCAAGGCCCCCTGCTTGGGTTTGAAGTAAGTGGTGTTCACCTTGAAAGTTTGCTGCAGCACGAAATTCAGGGCAGCGAACTGCTCACCGGTGGTAAATTTGGCTTCGAGGGATCATTGGTGGCCACCATACTGCTGGCACTTGCCACCGGCGCATTGGCATGGATATATGAAAAGAAATATACACCAGTGGCAGGCAATACAACTATTCCGCAACCGGTCTGATTTGCAAGGCCCTTCCACTGTATTCCTGCAAATGAAAAGGTTCATAGCCGTTGGCAACCTGCCTTCAACTATGAACCCATATAAAAAGCCGCTTATTACGGCATTATAATCATTGATTTGGCAGCGGTAATTTCCACCAGTTCCAGGTCAAACACCAGGTCTTCACCCGCCAACGGATGATTGGCATCAAGCGAAATTACATCGTCTTTTACATCAGTAATCACTACAGGTATCACCTGTCCGTCTCCGCTGGTCATATTCAGCTGCATACCTACTTCAGGTACCATTTCCGGCGGAAAATTAGCCCTTGGAAATTCTACCAGCATGCCTTCATTTACAGGACCGTAGGCATCGTCTACCGGTATATTAATTGTTTTTTTGTCGCCCACCTGCATTCCGGTAACACCATCATCAAAACCCTTGATCACCATTCCACTGCCCACTTCAAATTCCAATGGCTCACGGCCTTCACTGCTGTCAAATGTTGTTCCATCTGTAAGACGACCATGGTAATGAACTTTTACTGTATCGCCGCTTTTCACTGTTTGCATAAACTAATTTTTTAAATAATAATTGTGTTCCCATCACCTCTTTCAAATCTACATCGTTAGTAACACTTCAGCAGTTGAAGCACCCATGAACGGGGCGATAAATAAAAGATGATTTATTGCCCGAAAATAAGGCAATGTTTCACAATTTCCACCAAATATTTCTGAAGCTTTATGTGCTATTAACAATCTTTTAGAGGAGTGTTTAAGCAGCCATTCCGGGTGCCGGTCAGCAGCCTGAACCGGACACCCTAAAAGCTGCTGTTCTGCCCAGCTGCCCCATAAATCCTGTTTTTAAGGGATAGGAGGAACTCACTTAAACAGTCATTTTTATGCCCTGTTAATAATTTTCCTTTTAGCACAGTTATAATTTACTGCAATATGAAAAAAAGCCTGTTTACCGCGGTCATCTTACTGGCCATATTAATTGTCAGCGCCCAGCCAAAACCAAAAGCAAAGGAAAAAGAAAAAGCGCCTACGCAAAAGGAAATGCAGGACATGATGAAAGAGGCGCAGAAAGAACTGGACAATATGAGTGCTGAAGACAAGAAAATGATGGACAGCATGGGTATTAAAATGCCCGACATGAAAAGCCTCCAGAAATCTGTTTCCGGCATCAGCGATGCGCAGTTAAAAAAAGCCTTTGACGATGAAGCCAGGATTGTGCCGCAGAAAGACGCTGCAAGAATTACCGCGGCACTGGCAGTTACGTTAAGCAATTCAGATGTTAACGCCTATGTCAGCAAAACACAGCAGTCGGTGCTAAACAAATTACCGGCCGCAGATAAAACAAAGGCCGCAGCTGTCTACCAGCAAATAGTATCCTTAAAAACATCTGTTGCTAATACTGCTGTCGGCTTTTGGATCAATGGTCAGCCCACTGTAGCGCTTTACCTCATGGGAGAAGCCTGCAAAGCCAATCCCGGCAATACTGTTAACCTTAATAATTACGCCTCCTTTTTAACCATGTGCGGTGCAGAACAACTGGCATTGCCCATCCTGAATAATTTAAACAAACGCTATCCCAAAAACAGCAGCATACTGAATAATATTACACAAGCCTGGCTGGGACTGGGTGATATTACAAAAGCAGAAAAATATGCAGACAGTACCATACGCATCTACGCCCACCACCCCCAAGCCAATATGGCCAAATGCCTGATAGATGAAAGCAAAGGCAATATTCCGGCTGCTATCCAGGATGCGCTGAATGCCATCGTCAAATTGTATAGCACTGAAAAGGAAAGCAAACTAAAAAAACTGGGATATGAATTGAAAAGCGAAGACCTGAACTGGGACAGACCGATGCCGCAGGACCCAATGGGGCTGGCTCATTTTAACTGGCCCGAATATCCACTGGAGGCAGAACGAAGTAAGCCCCTGGAAAAACTTTGGCTGGACTTTAAAAACGGTTGTCAGCAGAAAATCAACAGCCTTCAGATAAAACAGGCATCGCTGGAAAAAGCAACGATGGAAGCCAGTACCAAACGGATGGCCGATATACTCCAGGCATCGCAAAAAGGAGAATTCATACAACCCATACCCGGCTTCGCCGCCAAGGCAATGAAAAAATTAGCTTACATGGTGGATGATGTAAATGGCAATATGTCGTTTGTATTTGAAAAAGAAATGCAACAGGTGGTAAGGGCTATTAC
The DNA here is from genome assembly GCA_031424135.1 of Chitinophagaceae bacterium. Classification (GTDB taxonomy): domain Bacteria; phylum Bacteroidota; class Bacteroidia; order Chitinophagales; family Chitinophagaceae; genus JACMLD01. The sequence continues at coordinate 1,483 of JANPGT010000412.1, read as the reverse complement.
CAATGCTGCTGCCTATGGAGATCAGCTGGACGAAAACGAGAAAGCCTTTGATAAAAGATATGAAGATCAGATTGGAGAGGGCAAGCCCAACCCCACAGCTGCCATGTGCAGTGAAGAGAATGGGATCATTACACAATACCTGTCTGCCGCCAATGGCGTAATGGAAACGGCCAACCGCAGCTACCTGAATGCTGTACGCAAAAAAACCAGTGATCTTTTATATTATTACCAATACACGCTGTGGCCCGATCAATTTGAACTGGCCAAAGTAAACGCCGAAATTGCATGGCTCACGCAGATAAAAGATCAAAAGGTTTTTTTTAAAGACAGGAGCCATTGGTGCGGCGCCGTCAAACCCAAGCCTCAAAAACCCGGAGAATTGCAAAACTTTGATGATGTACATTGTGAATACGTAAGCACCATGAACCTGGGCGTATACAAAATCACATCCAGTTGCAGCAACCTGGTAGGAGAGTTTGATTTTGGCGGCGTAAAAATCGATTTCAAGGACAATGTAGAAACCGGCAAATATGCGGGCTCAGCTATGGTGGGCACCAGTAAAAGTCTTGAAGGGCCTGCAGGCGCAGAGCTGGAAGCCTCTATTGCCGCCCTGGTAGAGTGGGACAATTCCGGCGTTACTGACTGGGGCGCTATTGCAGGCGCTGCAGTTAATGCGGGCGGCAATACCATCGCCGGAACAGATGTAAAAATTACTGTGAACAGCGGCGTAAGCACCAGCGGCAAAGGAATATTACAGGGCATAAAATAAAGCCATTAAAAATGAAATATTACTATCCGCTCATCCTGCTGTTTATTGCACAGCAGCTCTGCGCGCAGGACTGCAATAAGGAATTACTTCGAAAAAAACAGGGCACCTGGAAAGCCGGTCCGCAGGGCAGTATTCAGAACGTAAGTGCGGCAGACCTTGTAAAAGAAAAATCATTATTGGCATCGTTGCACACACTACTCAACACCGGCTATCAACCAACCGGCTGCCAGGTAAGCTACAGCACTGTTTACGGCAAGCAACCGGCTGCTGCAAAAAACTGGATTGCGGACCCCTTTCACTACAGCATGTACATACTACCCTATTTATGCAATAACAGCAATGCAGACAAATCAAAATACACCGTAGCCATTGCTTCGGCCACCAATGTAACCATTGCCGCAAATGTTATTTACACCTTAAACAACCTGTATGCGGCCTCCCTGCCCGATGATGATTCCAGGGGTTATCTAAAATTGAAAGAGCTACCGCAAAAAAAAGAAGGTTATTATTTTTTGGGCGAAGAAATAGTGGGAGATCGCGGCACTTCCTCCGAAATAAAAGAATACCGCTGGTTGATTGTCTATGACGACAAACTGCCGTTTGTGTATGTCAGCCGTAAAGAATACTTATTAATACAGAAAAAAAGGCTGGAGCAGACCATGAAGGAAGAAGGTGTCAGCGACTTCTATAAAAAGTTCATGCGCAACATCGATG
>JANPGT010000411.1:0-13287 GCA_031424135.1 Chitinophagaceae bacterium | reverse complement strand
ATCACTACCGGAGCGGGTGGGGCAGGGGTGGGCGCTACTGTGCTGTTATTAACCACTGATTTTACACCGGGAATCGCTTTTACCGTTGTTTCGAAAGCAGCTTTGGAAGCATCGTCTTTAAACTCCCCGCTCAAAGTTACTACACCATCTTTCACTGTGGCAGTGGCACCTGCAACATCTGAAGCAATGGCCGATATTTTTTCTGTTACCTGCTTTTCAATATCAGCATCTTTAACACCACCCTTACAGGCAGAGAAGATAACTATGGCAAGTGCCGATACTACAAAAGCAAACCGAAGCATGGATTTACGCATAAAATGTATTTTAATGAATGAATGAAGCTAAGATAGACGAATAAGGCAATTGCGTTGCATCAACTCAAAATAAACTATGATGATATTTTCAACAACCGATACTATGCTGCGCCACCGGCTTCCAGCGCCATGATTTTTTCAAAAACAACTTCGTACTCCTTGTTCAGCTTGTCCAGTTCATCTGATGTTTTTTTATAATCTGACTCTGCCTGCCTGAATTTGTTTTTGTCTGAATACGTTTCAGGCAGTCCCAGCGATGCCTGTATTTGCGTTTTCTTTTCACCCAGGCGGCTGATATCTGCTTCCAGCTGCTGAAAAATTTTCTGCTGTTTCTGCAATTCTTTTTTTGCCTCTTTATTAATGGGCGCGGAACTTGTTACCGGCGTGGCCTGTGGCGCTACGGGTTCTTTCTTAGCAGGCGCTTGCTTTTGCGCATCAGCCTGTTGTTTGTTTTCAGCAGCAGATTTTTTACTGCTGGCCAGGTTTCTTTCCTTCCAATCGGCCCACTCATCGTAGCTGCCCTTAAACTCACGTATTTTGTTATCGTCAATTTCCCAGATGGTATTGGCGGTCTTGGATACAAAATAACGGTCGTGGCTCACCAGTATAAGCGTGCCTTCATATTTTTTAAGCGAATCAATCAGTAATTCTACAGAATGGATGTCCAGGTGGTTGGTAGGCTCATCCAGCAGCAAAAAGTTTGCCTTACTTGTGATGGTCTTGGCCAATGCTACCCTGGCTTTCTCTCCACCGCTCAGTATTTTTATTTTCTTATCCACATCGTCGCCCCCAAACAGGAAGCAACCCAGCAAATTGCGCAATTCCTGTTCGGTCTGCTGGCTGCCGCACTCCTTCATCTCATCCAGTATGGTATTGTTTACGTTCAACGCTTCCAGCTGGTGCTGTGCGTAAAAACTTTCGTCTACATTATGGCCCCATTTTCTTTCGCCGTCAAAAGGCTCTGCACCGGCAATAATGCGCAGCAGGGTAGATTTCCCTTTACCGTTGGCGCCAATCAGGGCTATCTTATCTCCACGGTTGATTTCGGCAGAAGCGTGTTCTACAATGGTAATGGCGGGAAACTTTTTGGTGACATCCTTCAACTCGACCAGCACGCGTCCAGGGGTTTTATCTACCCTGAAGTTGATCTTTATATTGGGCCTCTCAATTTCTACGTCTTCAATCCGCTCCAGCCGGTCAAGCCGCTTTACGATACTCTGTGCTGCTGCTGCCTTACTTGCCTTGGCTTTAAAACGCTCAATAAAACGCTCCTGCTGGCGGATATAATCCTGCTGGTTTTCAAAAGCACGCTGCTGCAGTTCTACGCGCTGCACTTTTTCTGTTTCGTAAAAATCATAATTGCCATTGTACACGTGCAGTTCCTTCTGGTAGAGTTCGATAATTTTTGTGACCATGCGGTTCAAAAAATATTTATCGTGACTTACTATCACCACCGAGCCCTGGTAATGCAGCAGGTATTTTTCCAGCCACTCAATAGAGGGTAAGTCAAGGTGGTTGGTAGGCTCATCCAGCAACAGCAGGTCCGGCTGCTGCAGTATCATTTTGGCCAGTAGTACGCGCATGCGCCAACCTCCGCTGTACTCGCGGTAGGGCCGCTCCAGGTCGCTGTTGGCAAAGCCCAGTCCCTGCAGCACCTCTTCTGTTTTGTGGTGAATATTATAACCATCCAGCACATCCATTTCGTGCAGGCGGTCGCTGTAGTCGTGCAGTATCTTCTCGTCCTCATGGTTGGCTTCCAGTTCTTTTCCCAGGCGTTCAATCTCTTTTTCCAGTTCCAATACCCGCTCAAAAGCGCCCATTGCTACTTTTAAAATCGAGTCATTGGTATCAAAACTCAGGAGGTCCTGGTGCAGGTAGCCAATAGAAGTGTCGCGGCCTTTTTCTACCGTACCCGCGCTGGCGGTAAACCCGCCTACCAGTAATTTCAACAGGGTTGATTTACCGGTTCCGTTATAACCAATCAGGCCGATGCGCTCGCCTGGCTGAATATGCCAGGTAGCATCCTGCACAATTACCCTTGCCCCAAATTCAAAAGTTACGTTTGTTAATCCTGCCAGCATAAATTAGAATAATAATCAAAAAAATGAATGAAATCCGTATTGTTGTTTGTCTGGGCAGGGGTGTGCCCGCCAGACAGGTGATTTGCGGCAAAAATAGGTTAAAGAGAGGGTATAATTTTTATCTCTTAATTTTGCCCAAATTCATACCAAAATGAAAAAAATTGTTATTGGAATTATAGTACTGGCAGCTGCTGCTTTTGCGGTGGATAAGTTGTTTTTTTCAAAGAAACCCGCCGCTCCGGAAGAACCCAAACAGGAGGCCCTTGCCATCAGCAAAAATTCTGATGTCTTCAACGCCTCGTTTGAAAAGCTGCTGAACAGCTATTTCTTGCTGAAAACCGGGCTGACCGACTACGACACCGCCAAAGCCAACCTGGCCGCCGGTGACATGATTGTGGCTGCAGATAGCCTTAAAACAAATGAAATTAAAGGAGACAGTACCGGTACCCTTAAACAAACCGCCGCTGACTTTGCCGCCACTATGAGCGGTTCGGCAAAAGGATTGATAGGAGAGACCGACCTGGTAAAAAAGAAGCGTGAATTTGCCTTGATTTCAGAGGCGCTGTATAACCTCATACGCACCGTACGGTACGACCGCCAGAAATTTTACCACCAGCATTGTCCCATGGCGTTTAACGATGAAGAAGAAGCCTGGTGGATAAGCGACAAAAGCACAATTGTCAATCCCTACCTGGGTAAAAAGCATCCCAAATACAAGGCAGGCATGCTGGAATGCGGAGATATTACGGATTCGCTGGATTTCAGGAAGTAGCACTACTCACCCCGGCCTCTCTCCCGCTTCGCTGGAGAGGGGCCGGGGGTGAGGGTTACCTCATCAAATATTCTTTCAACTGCAGGTAATCAGCGTCCATGCTGACGGCCACTTTTTCATTTTTCAACACGGCATTTAATGATTCCGGAATGGGTACTGTAGTGTGAATGACGGGCTCCACCACATCGTAAAACTTTACCGGGTGGGCGGTTTCTAAAAACATGCCCTTGTTGCCGGGATGTTCACTGAGGTAATCCAGCAGGGCAATATAGCCCACGGCGCCATGCGGATCCATTAAATACTGCTTTTTATCGTACACGGCTTTCAACGCCAGCCTGGTTTCTTCATCGCTGATACTGCAACTGCTGAACACCTTTTTCAGATCACCCAGCTGCTGGTGAAACAGTTCCAGTATGCGGACAAAATTGCTGGGGTTGCCTACATCCATGGCATTGGAAATGGTGGGCACCGATTTTTTTACCTCGTAATTTTCGGTACGCAGAAACTCGGGCACCGTATTATTGGCATTGCAGGCCGCAATAAAATGTTTTACCGGCAGGCCCGAAATATAAGCCAGTATGCCGGCGCAGATATTGCCAAAATTGCCGCTGGGCACTGAAATCACCGGCGGTTTTGTTTTATCTGCCCATTGCTTCCAGGCAAAGAAATAATAAAACTGCTGCGGCAACCAGCGGGCGACGTTGATGGAGTTGGCCGATGTAAGAAACAAATGCTGCTGAATGTCTGTGTCTGTAAATGCCTGTTTCACCATCTGCTGGCAGTTGTCGAAACTACCGTTCACCTCTATGGCACGGATATTTTTACCCAGCGTAGTCAGTTGTTTTTCCTGTACCGAACTTACTTTGCCGGAAGGGTAGAGGATAACCACCTCCACGCCTTCTACACCATAAAAGCCATTGGCTACGGCACCGCCGGTATCGCCGGAAGTAGCTACCAATACAGTTACTTTTTTATTATTGCCTTTTACAAAATGTCCCAGGCAGCGGCTCATGAACCGGGCACCAATGTCTTTGAACGCCAGGGTTGGGCCGTGAAATAATTCCAGCGAATATATATTTTCGGTTACTGGTACCAGTGGTATATCAAAGCTGACAGTTTCTGACACAATGCGCTGCAAATCCTGCTGTGGAATGGTATCGCCCACATAAGGGCTGATGACCCGTAACGCAATTTCTTCCTTGCTGATTTTTTCTATATTCTTTATCAGGTCACCGTCTACCTGCGGAATCCGCTCCGGGAAATACAGGCCCTTGTCTGGCGCCTGCCCATTAATGGTAGCTTCTTTAAAATCTACAACGGGCGATTGTTTATTTAAACTGTAATATTTCATACCCCTTACTCCCCTGAAGGGGAAATTTTAAAACTCATTTGCATGAGCGTGTTATTAAATATAAAAGTTCTTAGTTTTTAGTTTGGAGTTCTTAGTTCTTTATCCGATGTTACCTGCTGGATGTTCATAGTGCTGGTCTCTTAGCCCGGTATAGCTGGCCGGTAATGTAAGCTGGTATTGACCAAGCATTTCAGCATTGATAAACTTACAACTCACGAACTAGGAACTGGAAACTATTTTCACGCCTTCGTAATTCAGCGTTGTTACATAAGTCTTGAAATCGATACCTACTTTTTCAAACACCGTTTTCATTACAGATTCAATGGCTTTGGCAACAGGTTCCTCCCTGCTCAGCATAAAAATAGAGGGGCCTGAGCCGGAAATACCACCACCCAATGCACCGGCTTCCTTGCTTTTTGTTTTTACTTCGTCGAAACCCGGGATAAGAATACTGCGTACGGGTTCAATAATTACGTCTTCCAGTGAGCGGCTGATCAAATCATAATCGCCTTTCATAAAACCGGCTACCAGTCCGGCAATATTGCCCCATTGCTTAATGGCATCTTTCAGCAATACTTCTTTGCGTAATATCTGGCGGGCATCTGATGTTTTTACTTCTATCTGCGGGTGCACCACGGTTACAAACATAGGCGGCGCACTCAGCTGAATAATATCCAGCGGAAAGATGGAACGTATCAGCGTAACACCACCGTAAATACAGGGCGCAATATTATCTGCATGCTTTACGCCACTGGCCAGCTTCTCTCCATTCATGGCAAAACGTACCAGGTCTTCTTTGGAGAAATGATTATTGAGCAAGTAATTGGCAGCTACTACCGCCCCCGCAGAACTGGCGGCGCTGGAACCGAGGCCACTGCCTGGTTTAATACATTTGTCAACCGTAAGATCAAAGCCAATTTTTTTATCCCCGTATTCCTGCATCAGGGCAATCAGGCCCGCGCCCGCTACGTTTTGCGCAGGTTCTGTCGGCAGGTTATAGCCATCAATATGCTTGATGCGTATGCCCGGCTCATCACTCAGGCTCAGCTCCATAATATCCTGGGGGTCGTTCAATGCCATACCCAGCACATCGAAACCGCAAACCAGGTTGGCTACAGTTGCCGGGGCTATAATTTTTACCTTGCTCATCGTAATTAAGTCATTTTACTTTTTATTCCGCCATGGTGCGTGTCTCACGCACCATGGCAGCTATCATGATTTACTTACATTTTAGCCGCCCTGATGATGTCTGCAAATACCCCGGAAGCGGTTACTTCTGCACCAGCCCCTGCACCTTTTACCACCAGCGGTTGCTCAGGATAACGCTCGGTATAAAACAATACCACGTTGTCTTTTCCATAGAGGTGATAAAAATCGCTCTGCGGATCAATATGCTGTAAACCCACACCTGCCTTACCGCCGGCACCCAGTGGAGAGAAAGAAGCCACAAACTTCAATTTCTTACCTGCTTTGGCTGCATCGGCATATAATTTTTTAAAATGATCTTCTTCTTTTGCCATCGCTGCGTAAAAATCATCCACAGACCCTGTCATGCAGGAAGCGGGCATAAAAGTCTGGTTGCTGATCTGATCCATTTCCAGCTGCTCACCGGTTTCACGGGCCAATATCATGATCTTGCGCATCACATCAGTTCCGCTTAAATCCAGGCGCGGATCGGGTTCGGTGTAGCCTTCGTCCTGTGCCTGCTTCACCACATCAGCAAATTTTGTTTCACCCTTATAATTATTGAAAACAAAATTAAGTGTACCGCTTAGCACGGCCTCAATTTTATTGATCTTATCGCCGCTGCGCAACAGGTCGTTTAAGGTACCTATCACCGGCAAACCTGCACCTACATTGGTTTCAAAAAGAAACTGGCAATTGTGCTCGCGCGAAAGATCCTTTAATTTTTTGTAATAGTCGTAAGGAGCAGAGCAGGCCACTTTATTGCAGGCCACTACAGAGATACTGCGCTGCAGCAACTGGTCGTAGCTCATGGCTACGGCGTCATTGGCAGTTACGTCTACAAAAACTGAGTTGCGCAGGTTCTTTGTTTGTATAGTGTTGATAAAACCCTGCAGGTCCATTTTTTCTGCATCGCTCAGTAAGTCCTTCCATTTCTTCAGATCGATACCATCGTCGTAAAACAGCATTTTTTTGCTATTGGCAATGCCTACCACCCTCACCTGTAAACGCAGGTGGTGCTGCAGGTATTCCTGCTGTTGCTGTAACTGCGCCATCAGTTTGCTGCCCACATTACCCACGCCAATGATGAAAAGGTTCACCTGTTTGTAGGTAGTTTCAAAAAATTCTTCGTGCAGGATATTAATGGCTTTTTTTACGTCAGCAGTAGCAATTACCGCAGAGATATTTCTTTCTGAAGAACCCTGTGCAATGGCCCTTACGTTTACACCGTTTCGGCCAAGCGCGCCAAACATTTTACCACTGGTACCCGGGTGACTCTTCATATTGTCGCCCACCAATGCCACAATGGACAGCAGTGATTCCACTACCAGAGGCTCTACTTTACCAGTCTCAATTTCCCAGGTAAAGGTTTTGTCGATAACATCTTTTGCTTTGCTGGTATGCACATCGTCAATGCCCACGCAGATGGAATGCTCAGAAGAACCCTGTGTAATTAATATAACGTTGATGGAGGCGTTCGCCAGCGCTTCAAACAGTCTTTTTGAGAAGCCGGGGATGCCCACCATGCCGCTGCCTTCCAGGCTTACCAGCGCAATTTTATTGATGCTGGAAATACCGCGGATGCTGTTGCCGTTTTTAATGGATGCATTTTCAATAACAGTACCGTAGTCTTCTGGTGCAAACGTATTTTTTACCCAAACCGGGATGCTTTTGTTCATCACCGGTTGAATGGTAGGGGGGTAGATAACTTTGGCGCCAAAATGAGATAGCTCCATGGCTTCCTGATAAGAGATATGCGGAATTACTTTGGCAGTGGCTACCAGCCGTGGGTCTGCGGTCATCATACCACTTACATCGGTCCAGATTTCAACGGCGGCGGCTTTTACGGCGGCGGCAATAATGGCGGCAGTGTAATCAGATCCACCGCGGCCCAGGGTAGTAGTTACGCCCTGTGCGCTGGCGGCTATAAAGCCAGGGACAATAAATAGTTGTTCCGGCGCTGCCGCAAAAAAAGATTCAATTTTTTGGTTGGTGGCAGTAAAATCTACCGGGGCATTGCCATATTCTGCACTGGTGACAATCAGCTCGCGGGCATCTTTCCAGCTGCTGTTGGCAGTGCTGGTTTTAAAACGTGCGGCAATGATCTGTGAAGAAAGCAGTTCGCCATAACTAACGATGCGGTCTTTGGTACGGGCAGACAGTTCGCGCAGCAAAAAAATACCGTTGCAGATATCTTCAATTTCATTGCACTGCTTTTTCACCATGCTCAGTACACTGCTTTGCTGGGTAACGGGTATCAGGGACTTTACCACTTCCAGGTGACGTTGTTCTACCTGCAATAAAATATCCTTATACTTTTCGTCGCCCTCCGCAGCTGCGGTAGCGCCATTGATCAATGTATCGGTAATGCCGCCCAGGGCTGAAACCACTACTACTGTGCTGTCTTTCTTTACCGCCTGCTCAGCGATGGCTACCACTTTGTTAATGTTGACTGCGTTTGCCACAGAACTGCCGCCAAATTTTAAAACCTGCATATATGTTTGTTAGATGATTAGAATTGTTTTTTATGATAAGATACAGTTATCCCGTATTCAATCAGCCAAAGCCCAATGGTTTATATGGAAATTTGCAACCCTTAACGGGTTGTAATAGTGGTAATGATAATAGCAGCAATAGTGGCCGAAGAAGCCACGAAACGGGAAGCGATGATATGATTGATTGCTTGTACCACTTTTTTTAAGACGCCGAAGGTAATACCCGTATTTGATATAACAATCGTTAGTTTAGAACTAAGGCATAAAAAGGGGCTAAGAGCAATAAGAGAGAAGGAGTAAAAGGAGCTTGCTGCTCTAATTGCTTACGAAACACTGTGCAGGTGAGGCCATCCAGCAGTTAGCAGATTATGGGGTACCCAGTCTCTCTGCCTCTTTCAGCTGCAGCTCTTTTTCTCTTATCGCTCGCATCCATATTTCTTACAGCTCCTTTTCTCCTTTTTCTCTTAGCTATTTTTTTTTCTCTTAGCTATTTCGCTTAGCTTCATTGCACGATTGCTGCCTGTTATAAATATGCATCACCACCTTTAAATTTTCATTATCAATGGACATACAGTCATCCCGCGGACTGCAGCAATTCAAGAACTATGTTGGCATAAAATTTCAGCTGTACAATAGCCTTTTTACGTCTCTGCCTTTTCACAGGATTGAAAAGACAGGTATTTTATTGTCGCTGCTATTGTCTGACTGTGAAGACGGCTTTAAGAAAAAGCAGAGCCCCTCAGAGATCCTCGATGATTTTTTTGCCAAGCATACCGCCCAGCTCAACGAGCGGGAGCGGCTGGACCTGATGTTCCGTTTTGTGCAGTACACAGAACGCCAGGTGGTATTGTTTGATGCCCTGGAAGACGCGTCTTTCCGCGACATCAACGATGTAAATGGCGCGGGTTCTTTAAAACACCTGGAATCGGAAATACTGCAGACCGGCAAGCAGGAACTGCTGGCTGAAAAACTGAAACATTTTGCTATCCGCCTGGTGCTGACGGCGCACCCTACCCAGTTTTATCCCGGGTCTGTGCTGGGCATCATCAACGACCTCTCCAAATCATTGTCTGACAATAATGCCGCCCAGGTACACCTGCTGCTGCAGCAACTGGGTAAGACGCCTTTTTTCAAACATATTAAACCCACCCCATACGATGAGGCGGTAAGCCTGATCTGGTACCTGGAAAACGTATTTTATGCGGCTTCGGGGCGTATCATTAACTTTTTGAAGAACCAGTTCCCTCAGGCATTGCCCGCCAATAACCCCATTATTACTATGGGCTTCTGGCCGGGTGGCGACAGGGATGGTAACCCAAACGTAAATTGTGGTATTACCCTGCAGGTAGCAGACGCCCTTCGGGTGAGCATTATAAAATGTTATTACCTGGATGTACGCAGGTTAAAACGCAGGCTCACTTTTAAGGGCGTAGAATCTATATTGGCCGATCTTGAAAAAACACTCTATAATAACATCTTTGTTCCGGGACACCGTACCGAACTGAAGAAAGAAGAAATTGAAGAACCCCTGAACAAGATCAGGGAAATATTGATCTACCAGCACAACAGCCTTTTCCTTGAATCGCTGGATAGCCTGATAGGAAAAGTAAGCGTGTTTGGATTGTATTTCGCTTCGCTGGATATCCGCCAGGAAAGCACGGTGCATACAAAAATATTCAGTACCCTGGCAGGAAAAACAGCTGATCTGCCTTCTCACTACGGCCAGCTTACAGAAATAGAAAAGATTGATGTGCTGATGGGCATTACAAAAACAGCAGATGCACAGTTGCTGGAAGATGCAGTAATGCGCGATACACTGAAAAGCCCTTCCGCCATCAAAGAAATACAGCAGTTTAACGGGGAAGAAGGCTGCAGCCGGTACATCATCAGCCAGTGCAACAGCGCCCTGAACGTAATAGAAGTGTTTGGCCTTTTCCTGTTGAACGGATGGAAAAAAGAAGCCCTTACGGTAGATATCATTCCCCTGTTTGAAACCATTGATGACTTACAGGCAGCTTCGGATATTATGCGCATCCTGTATGAGAATAAAGATTACCGGGCACACCTTAAAAGAAGAAATAACAAGCAAACCATTATGGTGGGCTTTTCCGACGGCACCAAAGACGGTGGTTATTTTATGGCCAACTGGGGTATCTATAAAGCCAAGGAAGAACTTACCAGCATCTCAAAAGAGTATGAAGTAGACGTGGTGTTTTTTGACGGTCGCGGTGGTCCACCGGCACGCGGCGGTGGCAAAACCCATAAGTTCTATGCTTCTATGGGCAAGAATATTTCCAACAAAGAAATACAGCTTACCATACAGGGGCAAACGGTGAGTTCCAATTTCGGTACCATAGATTCTGCCCAGTTTAATATAGAACAACTGCTGCATGCAGGCATTTCCAATGCATTGTTTTCAACCCGCGCTATTACCCTGGAAAAAGAAGAAGAGGCTTTGCTGCAGTTGCTGGCCGATGAAAGCTTTAAAGCGTATACAAGCTTGAAAGATCATCCGGATTTTTTAAACTACCTGGCACATATCAGCCCCCTGCGCTTTTATGCAGAGACCAATATTGGCAGCCGGCCGGCCAAACGCACCGGTGGCGCCAAACTGAACCTGAAAGATCTCAGGGCCATTCCGTATGTAGGCGCCTGGAGCCAGTTAAAACAAAACGTAACCGGCTTCTATGGTGTGGGAAGCGCTTTGAAAGAACTGGAAAAAAAGGGGCAATTTTCCGCCATCAGGCAATTGTACCGTTCTTCGCTGTTCTTCAAAACACTGATGGACAACTGCGAGATGGCGATGAAGAAAACTTATTTCCCGCTTACAGAATACCTGTCTGATCATCCTGTGTATGGAGAAGTCTGGAACAAAATCAATGCGGAGTACGAACTCACCAAACGTTACGTGCTGCAGCTTTCCGGCAATACAGAACTGATGGAAGACTACCCTGTAGAACAATTGTCTATCCAGATGCGGGAAAGAATTGTGCTGCCATTAGTGACCATTCAGCAGTATGCCATGTCTAAAATGCGGGTGATGGACGAAAAGCAGATTACAAACAGTCCGCTGAAGGAAAATTATGAGAAGATAGTGATACGCTGCTCTTTCGGCATTATCAATGCAGGAAGAAATTCGGCGTAGCAGGATAAGTCAGTAGTCATTAGTCGGCAGTCTGTAGTCGTTGGGCTAAACGAAGATCAAAAATCGTTCACTGCAGGCTATCGGCAGCGTTGCTACAGGCCATTGACTATTGAAGACAGACTCCTCACAGTCAACAAGTAACTGTCGACTACTGACTGCCGACTATCGACTACCGACTATTCACTACCGGCTGCTTGATCCACTGCATCACCAATAATATCAGCACGCCGGCGGTAACATACATATCAGCCACATTGAAGATACCTGTGCGCAGGTTACTGATACCAAGGTTCAGGAAATCTGTTACGTGCCTGTCATAGAGAAACCGGTCAATCAGGTTACCCAGTCCGCCGGAGCATATTAATAAAAAGGGAAATAATTGCTTAAGCGATTGCGTAGCTGTTTTTCTGAGTGCGTATACAAACAGTCCTATCAGGAACAGTAAAGGCAGCACATTCATCAACCAGAAGCTGAGCGCGGGTGGCCAGTCGGCACCAAAACTCAGAAAAGCCCCGGTATTCTCAACATAATCCAGCCGGAAAGTGTCGTGGTAATAAGACAACATCGGTTTGTCTTTCAGGTGCATTTTTGCCAGCTCTTTTGTTACCTGGTCACAGCCAATCAACAGCACGGACAAAAGGCAAAAAAAGGTGATTTTAATGTTTCGTTTCATATCGCTAAATAATTGCGCTCAGTTCAGCATAAAATTAGTCGATGAAACAGTATCAAACATTACAAACAAGGCGGTTTTCAAAGCCTGTTGCTTTTTACCGCTATTTTCGCAGGTCGCGTCCCTCGCTGCGCGGGACTATTAGTATTTGAGTCTTTCGGTCTAATGCCATCATTCACAACGCCTGGTTATTCCATATTAGTCTGCGAACCTGCGGCCGATATTTTAATTCTTATACGCCACCCGCCATATTTTATTGCTCTTGTCGTCTGTCACCAGCAGAGACCCATCCTGCAGCACCAACACGCACACAGGCCGGCCGCGTACTTTTTCATGATCAAGGTCTTTTACAAAACCAGTTAGAAAGTCTTCAGGCTCACCCGAGGGTTTGCCATTTTTAAAGGGTACAAAAATTACTTTATAGCCTGACAAAACCGATCTGTTCCATGATCCATGCTGGGCAATAAATGCCCCATTCTGGTATTTTTCCGGGAAGGCCATCCCCGTGTAAAATGCCAGTCCCAATGATGCCGTATGTGCTCCAATGGCCACATCGGGTACAATGGCTTTTTTCACCAGGTCGGGTCGTTTTTCTGTTATACGTGGATCAACGTGATCTCCAAAATAAGAATAGGGCCATCCGTAAAAACCGTCTTCCCGCACACTGGTCAGGTAATCCGGCACCAGGTCATCGCCCAGTTCATCTCTTTCGTTTACGGCTGCATACAAAGTATTGCTGCCAGGCGCCCATCCCATGCCGACGGGATTTCTGAGTCCGCTGGCATATACACGCATGCCTGTACCGTCGGGGTTTACTTCCAGTATACAGGCGCGGTTGATTTCTTTATCAAGCCCTTTTTCACCCACGTTATCACCGGAGCCAACACCGATATAGATTTTGTTGCTGTCTTTATTGCAGATAATATTTCGTGTCCAGTGCCGGTTTACTTTTCCAGCAGGCAGTTCAATTACTTTGTCTGGTTTGGCCGTCATTGTAAGGTCTCCCGGTTGGTAAGGAAAACGCAACAAGGCGTTTTGATTGGCTACATAGAGATAGTTGCCCAGCACCAGCATCCCAAAAGGCGCGTCCAGTGCTGTGGTAATGAAAGGCTGTTGCAGTTCCGGCTTACCATCGTTGTCTGCATCCCGTAAGAGTGTAATCCGGTTGGCGCTTTTATGCAGGTTATTCGCTTTATTGGCGCCCACCAGGGGCGCACCAATGCGCTGCAGCAAAGAATGCTTTCCATTGGATTCTGCCACCAGCACATCGCCAT
>JANPGT010000410.1:0-4171 GCA_031424135.1 Chitinophagaceae bacterium | reverse complement strand
TTGACAAACAAGCGAAAGCATTTGTTGTCGCAGGTGGACAAAGTTTTCTAATTGACATTTCAACAAGGTTATTACTAAACAAACAAGAAATTTCAGAAACGAAATCTGCCATTGTAAATGGCGACCAAACCATAATTTATTTTTCAGGCGGTTATGACTTACAATTTTTAGATTTAGAAGGAAATGTGTCCGTTTTATTTAACAACTATTATTTTGACGACATAGAATTGATTGAAATAAAAGACAATAAGCTCTATGCAAAATATTGGTATTATCAAGGAGGCAAAGAACCATTTCATTTTGAAATAAACCTGCAGACAAAAGAAGTTAAAGACTCGTATTACGACAACAGCAAACAAGAATACACAAATGAGAATCCAAATCCTTCGTTGAATGCTAATACCGCCAGTTCAGCGCGGGAAGATTTTCCTAAGCGCTGATTTCAAGCTTATATCCTTTGCTGCGTATAACAACAATTTTGATATTCGGATCAAGTTCCAGTTTTTTTCTAAGTTTTGATATGAACACATCCAGGCTGCGGCCTACTATAACACCTTCATCTTCCCATATCTCTTTTTGCAGCCGGCTTCGCGCTATCACCTCGTTGGGAGACAATGCAAAAATGCGCAGCACACGGGTTTCAGTCCTGGTTAATTCTATGGTCTCTCCATTTATCATGAGCTTACGGGTCTCAGCATCGAACGACATGGCCCCCAGGTTGAACATACCAGCAGGCTGACTGCCGGGTATGAACACATCAGTATTTCCACCTTCCGTTAGGGCCTGCTGCGGCTTGCCAGGCCGCAAAAAAACAAATCCAGCAAATGCTACCAATAACAGCGCGCCGAAAAAATAGGCATTCTTTGCTGTAGTTATGCCCGTTGGTTTAAATTTTATGTTAATCATGTAACAGGCGAGGGGTTGCTTTCTTCCTTTACAGGATACAATATCATCTTTCTTATTTTTTGATATAGCATATCCATAGGTTACACCGGCATTGGCACAGTTAAGCACGTTAACAACGTAATCACTTGCCAGGGGGTCTTTGGCTAACAGGCGCTGGGTAGTATTTACCAGGGAGTCGGGCTGAAAACTAAAAGCATGCTCAAAACTAATCTGGTATTCATTTCCGGCGATTTTTTTTACCGGAAGCACACGTGATGTGCTGTCGCCCGACTGAAGGAGTATTTCATGCCCAATCCGGCGAAGCAAAATTTCCCTCCTGGCGATATCATAGTCGTCACCGCCCGACATAGTGAAAGCCACGCAGATTACAGCCATACACAATAGTAGTAATAATCCGCCCAGGTGCTTTCGTTTCACGGGCAGTATATTTCTTCTAACAAGCATAATGTGAAGCTATTATTTACAAAGTTTACATTATTATTGACAATCCTGGTTCTTAGGATGGAAAGATAGCAAAGTAATTTCGCTGAATTAACCAGATAAATCATGAAAATAAAAGAAATGTTTTGTACGGTCTGATTTGCATGCTGACCGGAGTAATCAATTCTCCCGTGCAGGCCCGGCAAAAAAATGTTACTCAGGACTCAGTTGACACCAAAGCCGTATCCACTTCTCAAAGCCCCAATGGCATTGTTCGTACCATCAAGCAGGATAGAAAGGGCAATAGCTGGATTACTTCATGGGAAGCTGTTTTTAAATATGATGGCAAATCTTCTATTAATATCACCAGTGAAGCGGGTTCAGCCCGCTTCTTTTCTGTTATAGAAGATAGAAAAGGAAATTTTTGATTCGCTTCTGGTGGCTCAGGTACATGGATTTATCATGCACAAAGCCCCGATCGTTCATTTCCACAAATCAAAATTAAGAAAAGGTCAATTAAGAACCATCATGTAGTGTCCGGACTCCGGCCGGGTGGTTGCAAAATACAGGAAAAAAGAGTAGATTGCCACGCGTCGTAAAAACCTTCTATTTTATGAAATTCATTTGGCTTTTCTTTCTTTCTGTAACCCTGTTTGCATGTTCCAAAAACGGCCCGGACGATACCGGTCAGCGGGATGGCAAATCCAGGTTACCGCATAAGGCATCGTACTACGAGGTGGATCCCATCCAGCCATCCGAGGTGCTGGTATTTAATTATGACAGCCTTCCCAATACAATTGTTGTAAGCAGCTTGACAGCTACATTCCTGCAGCCAGAGGCGCAGTATAATTACAATACCGATAGTTTTTTAACCAGGTATCAATGTTTCAACTGGTCGTTCTACGCGTTTATTGCCAGGAATATTGTCATCAAAAGAGACCAGGGCAACAAAGTATTGTCAATGATTACTACCGCAAACGGACCGGGTTATCAAAGCGATACCGCAGATTTTAGTTATCAGTATAATGGCATATATCTTTTACTCACCGTTTTGACGCGCGGCTATCTTCACAATTTTCAGGCAACAGATGTTTACAGACGGGATACTTCCGTTTACCGTTATATTGATTCCTCCCATCAATTAGTAAGTCTTGATAAAAGCCAGTTGGATAAGTATTCAGGCTATACCACAACGCACACCGCTTTTTCATACAAAACAGACGGACGCATTGACTCGGCTGTTACAACCCTGCATTACAATCTGGACTTCGGTTCTAATTATGTTGGTACCAAGACAACAAGCTGGGTTAGAAAATATTCGTACCAGCCCGGAACAGCGCCTTCCAGTGCGCGGGATTATTTTAAGGAGCGGCTGCTTGGCAAGGATTATTACCTGGCACCATTGGCTGATCTTTTCTATTACAATGAAGAATACCGGATGCCCTACCAGTTCCAGGATTTTTCTTTAAGAATGACACCTGAACCCTATATATCACGAACATCTCCCAACCACGTCAGCGGTATAGAAATTACGCGGACGTCTGATGTGTATAATTTCTACAACATGCCCGCTAAGCAAAGATTTAGTTACAATTATATACTTGCGTGGAATGGCCGGATCGATGGATATAAGTGTAATTTAATTGTAGACGGCACAGCAGCGCCGGAAAGAAAAGTAGTGTTTGAATATTAAATTCCTGTCCCGAAACCAATGCTGCATACTGTTGCTTAACTCCAACTTCGGTTTTCCAGCAGCAGCGGTGACGGGCGGACGGAATGCTATTTTTCCACTTTCGCCGTGGCCTGGCCGTTATGGTCTTTTTGTCCGGACCCGCTAACTATTAAATTCCAGAAATTTATGAACCAGGAACTAATGCTAAAAATTATTTTAGAGAATCCACCCGGTGGTGTAGACTTTGGATTGCAAAAAGGAAGTGGAAATACATACGAGACAATTCAAATTCAGCGATCCGGCAGTGGAAATTTATTGTTTGAGTTCCCAATTACTGTTAAGCTTAATAAAGAAGGGCTTCCCAACTTTCTTGGCCCATTTGTTCAGGGACCCGCTGGACAGCGTTTTATTTATATTGATATTGGAACATATGCAGGTCAAAGAGACTCAGGCTGGAGCCGAAGATTAAAAATTCCTTTAACCGGGATAACTTTGGACGTTATCAAAGAGATAATGACTGATAGTAACAGTTATTTGGAAGCCAGCGTTCCGGGTACTGGTAGAGACAATGGACCCAATTGTGCTACGGTAAAACCATTTACCGGATGGCATATTTTGAACCGGGCTGGAAAATGAAACGGCACACAACAATTATTTACGGCCAGGCTGCCTCCACGCAGTTGTAATGATCAGTAGCAGTCAATCAGCAACACGCATTGGGCGACCGGTTTCCCGCCGTTGTTGATGCCTGCCTGCCGGTAGGCAGATTTTCCCCGCCGTTGTTGGTGTTATCACCAACAACTGAAGTGGAAGTAAGCAGTAATTGTTGATGTATCTACCCCCCGGGGAAATGAGGATAAAACATACAGCAGATGCTGTTTTTACCGCTGCCAGCAATCCCACCATATGTAATTTCAGGCATGCAATTAACAACCAGCTATCCTCAATTTTTCACTGCCACCATTCTGCAATGGAAGCACCTGCTGAAAGAAGATAAATACAAAGACATCATTATTGGCAGTCTTCGCTGGCTGGTGGTCAACAAGCGGGTGAAAATATATACCTTTGTAATTATGCCCAATCACCTGCACCTCATCTGGCAAATGCAGGCTGGTTTTGAAAGACCGGATGTGCAGCGTGATTTTCTGAAGTTTACGGCACAACAAATTCGGT
>JANPGT010000409.1:0-7695 GCA_031424135.1 Chitinophagaceae bacterium | reverse complement strand
GGTGCACAGCTATTTTAGCAAAGTGAACAGCTGAAATAATAAAACGATTTACCGGGCACGACCAATCGAGGCCAACAGACAAATAGTTGTTGGTGAAAACACCAACAACGGCGACGCATGAACCTTGACGGCAAAAGAAATCAGCCACCCGCAAATCAGACATCAGACATCCTTGATATATTTACAGATACCAAAATATTTCACGTGATTAGAACCCTGCTCAGCCACCAATGGAAATCTTTCTGGAGAAGCCGCAATGCGGGCAAAAGTGTAGCCGTGCAGATCTTCCTGGGTTTTATCACGCTCTACCTGCTGGCTTCCGCTGTGTTCACTGGCATCTTCCTGCAGCAATTGCTGCAAAAGATGTATCCCGGGCAGGATACCATTAAAATTTTCTGTGGCTTTATACTGTATTATTTCCTGGTAGATATGCTTACCCGCTTCATGCTGCAGGATCTGCCCACCCTGTCTATACAGCCCTACCTGGTACAGAACATACGGCGGGGGCAACTGATTCGTTTCCTAAATGTGCGCTCGCTCTTTACCGTTATTAACCTTTTTCCGCTGCTGCTCTTTGTGCCATTTACTATCCTGGCCATAGCGCCCAAATACGGCAGCCTGGCAGCAATGGGCTTTGTGGTGGCCATCCTGGGACTTACCATTTTTAATCACTTTGCCATTTTATATGTAAAACGCAAGAGTATCATCAACAGCTGGTGGTACCTGATCTTTTTTGCAGTGATTGGCGCTTTTGCAGCAGCAGATTATTTTCAAATTTTTTCGCTCCGCAATGTTTCAGCCGGTGTTTTCACCAGTATGCTGGCAATGCCGCTTATCTGCCTGGTACCCGTAGCAATGGCCATTGCGGCATTTATCAATAACGACCGCTTCCTGCTGAAAAATCTTTACCTGGAAGACATCGTGGGCAAGAACAAAAAGAAAGAAGGCGCCGACTATACTTTCTTAAACCGCTTTGGTACCATTGGCGAACTGGTAGGGCTGGACATTAAACTGATACTGCGCAACAAAAGGCCACGTTCTGTGGCTATGATTACTGTAATGTTTCTGTTCTACGGATTCATCTTCTATAAACCCGAGTACATCAACAAAGGCTGGTGGGGATTTCTGCTCATGGGCGGCGTTTTCCTGACAGGCCTTTTTATCAGCAATTACGGCCAGTTTTTGTTTGCCTGGCAGAGCGCTCATTTTGATGGCCTGATGGCCGGCAACCTGAGTGTAAAAACCTATATCAAAAGCAAGTTTGTACTTTTTACCGCCGTATGCACCGTAGTGCTGCTGCTTACTTCGCTCTATGGTTTAATGACCTGGAAGCTGCTGGTGATTCAACTGGCCGGTTACCTGTATAACGTTGGCATACATACGGTAATTGCCGTTTACTTTGCCACCCGCAGCTATAAAGCCATCGATATTGGCAAAGGCGCTACTTTTAATTACCAGGGCATGGGCGCCGAAAAATGGCTGTACTCCCTGGTGGTATTCGTGGTGCCGCTGATCATCTACTGGCCTTTTGCATTGCTGTTCAACGCCTGGGCAGGCATTGCTGCCATCAGCATACTGGGACTGGGCAGTTTCTTATTACAGGATTGGTGGGTAGATGTGCTGACCAAAGAATTCTTTAAACGCAAGTACAAAATATTAAACGGCTTCAGGGAAAAATAACAGCTATGATTACTGTCAACCAATTGATAAAAGCATATGCGGGCAAAATAGTAGTGGATATTGACAGCCTGCTGATAAATGAAGGAGAAATTATCGGCCTGGTAGGCAATAATGGCGCGGGAAAGACCACTTTCTTCCGTTTGTTACTGGATTTGATTAAAGCCGACCGCGGTGAAATCACTTCAAAAGAAAAAAATGTAGCGGTTTGTGAAGACTGGAAGCCCTATACCGCTGCTTACCTGGATGAAGGTTTTTTGATAGACTATCTCACCCCGGAAGAATATTTCTACTTTGTAGGAAAACTGAACAACCGTTCAAAAGCCGATGTGGATGAATTTTTGAAAAACTTTGACAGCTTTTTTGACGGATCAGTTCTTAAAAGCGGCAAATACATCCGCGAACTGTCTAAAGGCAACCAGTTTAAAGTGGGTATTGCAGGCTGTTTACTGCAAAGCCCGGAAGTATTGTTGCTGGATGAGCCCTTTGCCAACCTGGACCCTACCACCCAGTTGCGCCTCATTAAAATGATAAAAGAAATGCATGCCCAGCGCCGCATGACCATTTTTATCAGCAGTCACGACCTGAGCCACGTAACAGATGTTTCTACCCGTATTCTGCTGATGGAAAAGGGCACAATTATTAAAGATCTTCATACTAACCAGGACACACTGCAGGAGCTGGAAGATTATTTTAAAGTATAATAATTCGTCTTATGTTATGTTGGTAAATCAGGACGGCGGATGGCGGTCGGTAGGGACATCAGACCGCGGGGTCGGTGTTTACATGCCCGTGATCTGGTGTCTTCCCCAGCACTTTCGGGGTTCGGTGATGGCGTCCTCAACGAACACTGGCAAATCCAATTAGTTTTTTTAAAAAGCGCCAAAGGATAGTTAACAAAAGCTAAACCCACCTATTTCAATGGCATTTGTCCCAACAAATCACCTTTTGTATTTGTGATACAGAAGGCACTTTTTTTAGTGTAAATTGCAGGTATTTAAGTGTATATCGAGGTTAGCAATTGCCGCTAACCGGTATTAAAGTTTCAAAAAAGCAATCAATGGCGAATTATAGTTACGGTGGTGGTATGGCGTCTATTCCGCCTGTTGTTAAGACCCTTTTGTTAATTAATGTGGCGGTATTTATTGCCCAGGCGGCTGTACCAGGGCTGGACGAGTGGGGTGCATTGCATTACTGGACCTCAGATTTATTCAGGCCGCATCAGCTGGTGACCATGATGTTTTTTCACGGCGGCTTTACCCATATCTTGTTTAATATGCTGGTTTTATGGATGTTCGGCAGCACACTGGAGAGCTTCTGGGGCAGTAAACGGTTTTTAAACTTTTACATGATTTGTGGGATTGGGGCAAGTGTGGTCACCCTGCTTTCTGTTCCGTTCACTGCGGGTTTGTTTGCAAAACACGCAGGGGCGCTTGCGGAAGGGTTTTCTGTTCCCCAAATTGTTGAAGGTTATAAACAGCAATATTCAGCATTGGGTGCATCGGGCGCCTTGATGGGAGTAATGGCTGCTTATGCTTATTTATTCCCCAATACTGAGGTAATGGTTTTTCCGCTGCCTATTCCAATTAAAGTAAAATATCTTTTCCCGGTATATATGCTGGTCGATTTGTTTGGTGGCCTGGGTATTGGAATAGCCGGGGATAATGTAGCGCATTTTGCGCACCTTGGGGGGGCTTTGATTGGATTTATAATTGTTCTTTTGTGGAACAAAACTAACCGCAAGACTTTTTATTGATTCCATAAAATCTAAACTTTACCGGTCGCTTATTTGTAATAAAGGCCAATACCAGCAGTGATTCAATGATTATGACAGTAAAAGAGGAAAAAACAAGTAAAATTTTACTGGGGCAGGGCGATAACAGCCTGGTGATGCTGTTTGCCATCAATGCATTGGTCTTTGTGATCCTGAAATTTACCTATGTTATCTTCCAGATGTCTGATTTTAACCTGGATGCCTTTTATACAAATATTTTTAACTGGTTTATATTGCCTGCTGACATTCCTAAGCTGGGTGCCCGCCCCTGGACGCTTATTACAGGCATGTTTGTACATGATGATTACTGGGCCGTGATCCCGGCAATGTTCTGGCTGGGCGTTTTTGGCTATGTGCTGCAGGACCTTACAGGCAACAAAAGACTGATTCCGATTTATATTTACGGCGGCCTGGCCGGTGCCATTCTCTATGTAGTTACCTATAACATTGTACCTGCCCTGCAGCCCAACCTGCCGCTGGCCACCCTGTTTGGCTCCAATGCTGCACTGATGGCCGTTGCCATTGCCACCACCACCATTAAGCCTGATTACCGCTTTTTCCCTATGATAAATGGGGGCATCCCGCTCTGGATTGTCACTTTTGTATTTGTTATTATCGATATTGTTTCCATCCGCCTGGGCGACCCCGCTAAATACATTGCCCACCTGGCCGGCGGCGCCACCGGCTTCCTGTTTATTTACCAATTGCGCAAGGGGCGCGACTGGAGCATTGGCATGAACAATTTTTTTGAGTGGATCAATGATCTTTTCAACCCTTCAAGGAAGTCGAAAAAGAAAAATATCAGGGATGAATTCTTTTACAAAGTGCATGGCGCCCATCCCTACAAACGCATTCCCAATGTAACGCAGAAGCGCATAGATGAAATTCTTGATAAGATTAGCACGGAAGGCTACCACCTGCTGACCGATGAAGAAAAAGATATCCTGCGGCGCGCTTCATCCGAAGATGAGTTGTAATTTTAAGCATGACCCGGTTGTTGCGAAAGGTCTCCAAGAAATTTTTTATTGTTTCAAATATCGGGGTAGTTATCGCTTTTTTGCTGGTATGCTGCACCGGTTTTCTGTCTCCCGGCCGCTACTGGTATATTGCCGTGCTGGGTGTAGGTTTTCCTTTCATTGTATTGGCCCTGGTACTCTTTATTTTTTTCTGGCTATTTTTTAAGTCGCGCTGGGCATTGCTTTCCACCGCTGCATTGCTGCTGGGCTGGCAACAGGTGCATGCCCTGTTCGGGTTTCATTTATTCAGTGCTTTCACAACAGAAAAGCCCGCTGCTGCGCTGCGGGTAATGCAATGGAATGTTTCCAGGTTAGACCAGATGAATCTTAAAAGGCCGGGTGGCAACTACCGCCAACCTATACTTGATTTTATTAAACAAATGAACCCAGATGTATTGTGCATGGAAGAATTCCTGGAATCTAACAACCCGCGTGAGCTGGCAGAAAACATTCCCTACTTCACCAATACCTTAAAATATCCCTACCATTTTTTTGCCCGCGACCACCGGCCCTGGGACGGCGTGTACGAGCACGGCGTTATCATATTTTCCAAATATCCTATCCTGGATACATTGCGCCTGCGGTATTCAGGGCCCGATTCTTTGAAAGCAGCAGAAAGCCTTATTCATAC
This sequence comes from Chitinophagaceae bacterium, assembly GCA_031424135.1. GTDB lineage: Bacteria > Bacteroidota > Bacteroidia > Chitinophagales > Chitinophagaceae > JACMLD01. The sequence goes on along the minus strand of JANPGT010000409.1, from coordinate 2,597 downwards.
AGACATTGATGTAAATGGCCGGCGCATCAGGGTTTTTGCCACCCACCTGCAGTCGCTTCGTTTTGATGGCAATGACTACAATACCATAAGAACCATTACTAAAGGCGATAATATTGAAGTAGATAAATCAAAAGGCATACTGAAAAAATTCAGGCTGGCGTATTTCCTGCGCAGCAAACAGGCAGAATTGGTAAGACGTGAGATGGATGCCAGTCCTTACCCCGTGCTGCTCTGCGGCGACTTTAACGATATTCCCAATTCATTTGCCTACGCAAAAATTAAAGGAGATCATACGGACGCCTTTCTTGCCAGCGGCTTTGGCATTGGAAGAACCTTTGCTTCGCTGTCACCCACCCTGCGCATCGACTATATTTTTACCGATAAAAAAATGGAGGTGTTGCAGTTCAAAAAAACAAAACTCCCCTATTCTGATCACTATCCGCTGGTGGCAGACCTGGCTTTGCCGGAGGAATAGTTCACAGTTCATAGTTTTTAGTTCCTGGTGCTGGCCATAAACAGGTTGCGTCAATGTTTTTGGCTGCCATTACCGGCGAAAACTATGAACTATGAACTATAAACTATGAACCTTTTCTCTATTTTTGCCCCATGTCTCAATTATCGCTCTATAATTCTTACAGCAGGAAAAAGGAAGTCTTTACGCCCCTTACACCCGGGCATGTGGGCATTTATGTATGCGGACCTACCGTATACAGCGATGTACACCTGGGCAATTGCCGTACGTTTATTTCTTTTGATATGATCTACCGCTACCTGCTGCACCTGGGTTATAAAGTAAGGTATGTGCGCAATATTACCGATGCCGGGCACCTGGAAGGAGATATGGACGAAGGCGACGACAAATTCTCTAAAAAAGCCCGGCTGGAGCAGGTAGAACCGATGGAAATTGTGCAGCGCTATACCCTGGGCTTTCATAAAGTACTCAGCCTGTTCAATACCCTGCCGCCCAGCATTGAACCTACTGCTACGGGGCATATCGCAGAACAGATAGAAATGGTGAAAAAAATATTGCAGAATGGCTACGCTTACGAAGTAAACGGCACCGTTTATTTTGAAGTGGAGAAATACAATTTAGAACAACCCTACGGCATTCTTACCAACCGCAAACTGGAAGATCTGCTGGAAAATACCCGCGATCTGGGTGGCCAGGACGAAAAAAAAGGCAGGCTTGATTTTGCCTTATGGATTAAGGCAAAGCCAGAGCATTTAATGCAATGGCCCTCGCCCTGGGGAATGGGCTTCCCGGGCTGGCATATCGAATGTTCGGCCATGAGCAAAAAATACCTGGGCAACGAGTTTGATATACATGGCGGCGGTATGGATCTTGCCGCCACCCATCATACCAATGAAATTGCACAGTCGCAGGCCTGCAACCATGTAAACCCTGCCCGCTACTGGATACATACCAATATGCTTACGGTAAACGGCACCCGCATGAGCAAAAGTGCCGGCAATGGTTTTTTACCGGAGGAACTGTTTACCGGTAACCACCCCCTGCTGGAAAAAGCGTATTCGCCCATGACGGTGCGTTTTTTTATGATGCAAACGCATTACCGCAGCACGCTCGATTTCAGCAATGAAGCCCTGCAGGCAGCGGAAAAAGGATTCAAACGTTTGTGGGAAGCATATGAAAACCTGCAGAAGTTTACTGCAGAGGGAACTGCAGCCGGCACTGATACTGCGCTGGAAACATCTACCATAAAATTACTCACAGAGATGGATGATTTCATGAACGATGATTTCAATACCGCCAAAGTAATGGCCAATATGTTTGAACTGGTGCCGGTCATCAATTCGCTTAAAGACGGGCTGATAAAACCAGGCGCATTGGGCGGCAAAACCATTCAGCAGCTGCAGACCTACTTTAAAAACTATCTTGAAAACATACTGGGCCTTAAAAGCGAACAGCAGCAGGACGATGGCAAATTAAACGGCGTACTGCAACTGCTGATTACTATGCGCCGCGAAGCCAAAGCCCGGAAAGACTATGCCACCAGCGACAGTATCCGGCAGCAGCTTACCGGCCTGGGTATTTTACTGAAAGACGAAAAAGACGGCGGCACCAGCATTTCATTTGAATAAAACCCACTCCTTATTTTCAGCAACTCGTCGGGTATTTACTACAGTTCAAAGACAGGCGTACAACTGCCTTTGAATTTTTTTGTCCTTTCATGAAACAATTTTTTTTATGAGAAAGACAAATACACTTGCCATTATTAAAGCTGTACTGCTGGTGGCCGTAACAGCTATCATTTCAGCCAGTTGCCAGTACATGCCCCCGGTGCCACCACCGGCTGCTCCCAACACTATTTTTCAAAAGATTTCCACAGACAACCGTTTTCAGTATTTAACAGTAGCGGTTACCCGTGCCGGCCTGGTGGGCACATTGAGCGACAAAAACGCACAGCTACTTTATTTGCCCCCACCAACCAGGCTTTCCAGGACGCGGGCTTCCCCACAGTTGAATCTGTAGCCACCGCACCCATCGAAACCCTGAAGGCTATTTTACTGTACCATGTGCTGGCCACAGAAGTAAAAGCCCATCAAATACCGTTGGCTGCAAATACCGAGGTAAATAC
>JANPGT010000408.1:0-3662 GCA_031424135.1 Chitinophagaceae bacterium | reverse complement strand
AACTTCAGCATTATCGAATTTGATTTCAACTGCTTTTTGATAGGATTCTACGGCTCGATCGTACTGTTTTAATTTTTGGTAAGCTTGTCCCCGATTGTACCAAGCACGGTACAAATCAGGCTGAAATTGGACTGCTTGGGGCCAGCCTTATTCTCCCTTTCGTAATATATAAGGTTGTTTTCAATATTACCTTCCCGCAGTTTTAGCCGGCCTTTGGCCGTATTGAAGTAAGTATCGGTCTGCAAATCGGTGCCTTTGTACTCAGCCTTATGCTCCAGCAGGTATTTTCTTATCCCAGCAGTGTTACTGGTTCTTGCTTTTATTTCAATATTAATAAACGGCATGCCTGCAATTTTTGTAAAAATAAAACGGTCCCGGTAATTTTTCAATCAACCGGGACCGTTTATACTATGATCTTTTCTTTTTACACTTTCTCTGCCACCCGGCGTGCCCTTGTTTTAGCACTAACTTCCGGTGCTACCACAATAGGCTGAGCCTTAATAAAACGGCTGGCTACCCATACGTTGTCCAGCTCTACCTTGTCCAAATCTTCGTAACCCGCGCTGATAATACAATCCCAGCTACCATTGCGGTTTAAGTTACAGGCAATCTTCGAAGCTGCTTTGGGATAAGCTATCCACAATTTAGCCTCAGATTTTAATGCAGGTATCACTTCCCGCAGTATGCCGCTTAACTGGCTTTCACTTACTGCAAAAACAAGCGCAAAATCTATTTTGCGGCTTAACAACAGCGGCGTCACATTCTTTGAAAAAGACAATTTGGTAAATTGCTTTTCAATCGAAGATGGAAGACCCTGGATAAGCAAATTTCTTTCGTCCTGTATCAGGAGTTTTTCAAACAGTGTTTGAGACATATTTTAGAAATTTTTGTTTTAGGGTTTGTTTAGAAGGGGGAATCGCAAAGGTAAAACATTAGTGTCAAAACAACACCATACTTTATAAAAAAACCGCCGGTTTTTACCGGCGGCTATCATTTTAACTTGATTAAAATCATTATTTTAGGAAGTCTTACTTACCCATTGGCTTGTAAAAGCTCAGTGCTTCCGGCATTTGTTGTTTCAGTCGCTCAATACGGTTGCCTTCTGCAGGGTGAGTGCTTAAAAACTCGGGTGGCTTATTACCTCCGCCGGCTTTCTCCATTCTTTCCCAAAGCGGGATGGCTTCCTGTGGGTTATAACCTGCCATGGCGGCAAAATTCAACCCAAATTTATCCGCTTCAAACTCATCTTTCCTGGAAAAAGGCAGCATAACGCCCACATTGCTTCCCACGCCATAGGCGCTCATAAACATATTCTGGGTTTCTGCGGGTTTATTGGCCAGGGCTACCGACAGGGCTACACCACCCAGTTGCTGCACCAGTCCCATACTCATGCGTTCATTACCGTGCTGGGCCAGGGCATGGGTAATCTCGTGCCCCATTACTACGGCCAGGGCCGCTTCGTTCTGGGTAATGGGCAACAACCCTGTGTATACAACTATTTTGCCGCCGGGCATACACCAGGCGTTTACATCTTTCGAATCTACCAGGTTGTATTCCCATTTGTAGCCGTCGAGCACATTGGGTTTTCCCTGGGCAGTATAGTACGAGGTAATGGCTGCGGTAAGCCTGGCCCCTACCCTGCGTACCATTTCTGCATCCTTACTTACAGAAGCGCTTACTACTTTATTGGCGGTTAAAAACTGCTGGTACTCTGAAGCTGCCATGGTCTGCACTTCTGTATCTGACATTAATTTGAGTTGGTTTCTGCCGGTTACAGCGTTCCTGCTGCAGGCAGTAATAGTAATAATACAGGCAATCAATACAATACTACGGGTCATGATGTTCTTTTTATAGAAGGTTAAAATCAATTGTTGTACCAACTTAGGAGTTGGAAAATATAAAAGGCAGGTTGCAACCTGCGGACATGTTCAGGTGAATAATGTGGAAGCTTATTTGGTACCCAGGCGACGCTGTCTCCGCCTGTCGCGGTGCTTCAGGATAGGCACTTTGCTTTCGTTTCCTTTCAGCAGGCGGCCAATGTTTTTCTGATGGGTGAGAATGACCAGCAAAGCCACGCCCACGGCGAATATACGGTAAGGGTGATTGTCTACATTGAAGATAACCAGTATAAAAACGGGGAAGGCCGCACTGGCCAGAATAGAGCTGAGTGATACAAAACGGGTAAGATATAACACCAGCAGGAATACACCGCTGCAGCAAAGCGCCGACCAGGGAGAAATACCCAGCACCAGGCCGAATAATGTAGCCACTCCTTTCCCACCCCTGAAATCTGCCCAAATGGGGTAAATATGTCCCAATACAGCCGCAAGGCCCAGGCCTATCTGAAGGCTGGTCCGTGCCAGATCGTGATCAAAATAATAAGGAAGTAACCATACCAGCTTAACAGCCGCCAGGCCTTTCAGCATATCTACCACCATTACAAAAGTGCCCCATTTTTTTCCAAGCACCCTGAATGTATTGGTTGCGCCGGCATTGCCGCTGCCGTATTCACGTATGTCTATATTGAAGAAATACCTGCTTACCCAAACTGCAGTAGGCAGTGAGCCAATAAGATAGGCCAATAAGATAATGAGTACCTCCTTCATCAGAAATATTGGTTGAATTGGATAGCGAAAATACTTAAAACCGCCCAGAAAAAGTGCAGAATTATTTGCCGTTTACCAGCAGTAAACATATCCATCCGCTCATCTCAAAACGCTGGCTGATTGTCAAATCCTGGCTCCGGGCCTCCTCCATAATTACTGCCTCATCGCCACTAAGTAGTCCGCTCAACAATACAACGCCGTCTTTTGCCAGATGTTGTTTAATGGCACCCATGTTTTGCAGAATGATGTTCCGGTTTATATTGGCAAGAATGACGTCATACACCTCTTCAACAGGAATAACTTCGGAACTGATTAATAATATTTTAGCGCAATTATTTGAATTAAAATTCTCTTCGGCATTTTCAATACTCCAGGCATCATTATCAATGGCAGTAATATTCTCAGCACCCAGCTTTTCTGCCAGTATTGCCAGCACACCTGTGCCTGTGCCAAAATCAAATACCTTGCTGCCGTTAAAAGCTATGCCCCCCATAGCCTTTACCATCATATGGGTAGTGGCATGGTGGCCTGTTCCAAAGCTCATTTTAGGCGTGATAATGATATTGTGCTGCACAGCTGGGTTGGCTTCATGAAAAGCGGCCCGTATAATGCAGAAATCATCTATTGTTACTGGTTGAAATCCAGCCTCCCAATCAGCATTCCAATTTCTGTCTTCAATAACTGATATTGAATATTTTAAGCCATTTTGCTCAATAATTTGTTTACATGAAGGCTCGTCGAAATTCGATTCCGGGATGAACACCTTTAAGTAGTCTCTTCCTTCTTCAAAACCTTCTGCGCCTGCCTCCGTTAGCAGGGCTATCAATATGTCTTTAAGCTGCTGGTCGGCAACTGCAATGGCCAGTTCTATATGTGCTCCCATAAAATTGAATTTGTAAATGTAATACGTTCGTGGCCTGCTAACCTTTCGCAGAATGGATTGCAGTAAAAAACCCCGGCGCTGTTTTGAGGCAGCAGCCGGGGTTGAAATATAGTGAAAAGAAGGATTAGTCCTGGCGCTGCTGGCCTTCTGGTTTTGGCAACAGCACTTTTCTT
>JANPGT010000407.1:0-2945 GCA_031424135.1 Chitinophagaceae bacterium | reverse complement strand
GCATTATACCGAGTTAAAGGGTACCGGAGATCTGAGGCTGTATGGATTTATCCAGTTTTACCCAATGCTGATGATACCGGTTATTTTTATGCTGTTTGCCTCACCGGAAAACAACAAGGGGTTGAAGTGGCTGGTTTGGGTGCTGTTGTGGTACTGTGCCGCAAAAGTTTTTGAATTGCTGGATGCGCCGCTGTACCGGTTCAGGGGTTTTATCAGCGGGCATTCCTTAAAACATATTGCTGCAGCCATGGCCACCTGGTATATGGTAAAGTTCTTTCAAAAAAAATACCTGCAACAGGAAGTGCAGGTATAGTAATGTCTTTTGTTGGTTTTATTCAGTATCAAAAATAACTCTTCGAAAAAGCGCCAATCGCTTCTACCAGCGTATCCAGGTTTTTGGTGCTGGTATAAACGTTGGGTGTTATTCTTACACCTTTAATGTTTTCCCATTCTATACCTACGGCGTGTATCTTGTACTTGTTCATCAGGAAGCTGGTTAATTCTGCCGGGCTCTTGCCTTCCACCAGCACAGAACCAATGGCGCAGCCAAAGCCGGGTTTCATAGACGTATTCAATTTTACTTTTGGAATATCTTTTACCCTGCTCATCCAGTAGTTCTTCAGGTAGAGTAAGCGTTCTTCTTTTCTTTTAGCGCCAATCATATCGTGAAATTCTATAGCCTTACCAATGGCCTGTTCAATAAAAAATGGCCTGGTGCCCAGGTTTTCAAATTTTCGGATATCATCGCTCTTGGGGTCGCCGGCAGCAAACAGGGGATAGATATTTTTAATCTTATCTTTTTTGATGTACAATAGCCCGCTGCCAATACAGGCGCCCAGCCATTTGTGCAGGCTGGTGCCAAAATAATCTGCGCCCAGCTGGGGTATGGTAAATTCAAACTGGGCAAAGCTGTGGGCGCCATCTACCAGCACCTCAATGCCCCTGGCATGTGCGGCGTCTGCAATTTTTCTAACCGGTGTAATCTGCCCGTTCCAGTTAATGACATGCGTTACCTGTACTATTTTTGTTTTTGGGGTAAATGCTTTGGTGTATTGGCTGGTCATATACTCAACGTCTTCGCTGGGCAGTTCCAGGTTTATCCATACCAGTTTGACTCCATCGCGCAGTTCGCGTTGTTTCCATGCATTGATGGTATTGGGGTAATCCTGTTTGCTCAGTACTATTTCGTCGCCGGCTTTCAGATCCAAACCAAAAATGACCGTCTCCAGCGCTTCAGAAGCATTGCGTTGTATGGCAATCTCTTCTTCACTGCTGCCCGCCAGTTTGGCCATGTTTTTTCTTAGCGGCTCACGGCCCTGGTCAAGGATAGTCCACATATAATAACTGGGTGCTTCATTGCAGTAGTCGTTGTACCGCTTCATGGCATCCTGTACCGTTTTGGGCGAAGGTGCAACGCCGCCATTATTCAGGTTAATCAAACTGGGCGAAACTGTATACGACTGTTGTATAAAATACCAGAAATCTTCATCGCTGGCCAACTGGTCCGGTGCAATATTCATCGCTCCATCCAAAGCCCTGTGCAGGTTACGGCTCCAGGCGGGTTGTGTAATGGAGGCTAATAACGCAGTGGCGGAAAAAGAACCAGCTTTGTTAATAAAGGATCTTCTGTTAAAAGCAGTCATGATACAAGGTTTTAAAGTGCGGGGTGTGCCAAGGAAGGTAGTAAAAAAAAGCCGGATTCGGATACAGCTTTGCATGAAAGAAATATTTCTTTTTGGCAGCCAATCGCAGGGCTCCAGGGCATTTTTAAAAGAAGTATATTTAAGATACCAATCGAATAATGAAACCGGTAATTTTTTTGTTGCTTATTTTTATAGGACTGCAACCATTGCAGACACAGGGTATTGCTTTTGTGCGGGTGTACAGTCCTGCTGGAAAAAAACTTGGCAAAGGCTATATTTTTAAAACAACGGATAGTTCCATTATGCTGGCCAGAACAACCCGTAGTTTCATGAGCAAAGAAATACTCGTAAATGATATCGGGGTTATTAAAAGCAAGCACAGCATGGCCGGGCGCATTGCTGTCACCAGCCTGAAAGTAGTTGGCTATGCAGCGGTGCTGGGGATAGTAATAGTGGCAATAGCCGCCAGCACCCGTAATAACGGCCAGCATTATATAAATCCGGACAATTTGCCAAGACGCGAACCGCCCGGCGCAGCACCCAACCAATATGACCGCCCGAAAAAGGAGTATGTGGTAAATGGCAGCAGGAGCAACTGGCTGGCAGTGTTACCACAGCTGGATCGGCTTTGGTAATGGTCCATTATTCCATTCATTAGCTTTCTTCCTTAAAATAAATCTTGTAGTACTTTCTGCCATCAGGTTCCGTACCCTGCTCTATCAACTCGCGGTTGCCATGAATATAGATATGAAAATTCTTATCCAGTTTCAGTACACTTTTAAATACCCTGGCCTGTTTTTTTACTGCATTGTTAGAGATGGAAAAAGAGTCTTCAATAGGTGTATCCATTTCCTGTTCATACTCCTGTTTATAAGCTTTGAAAAGCGCCGCCCCTTTGGGATTGTCAATCACCAGATCGCTGAATTCATCCAGATCAAACTGCTCGTTTTCTTTAAAGTAACGGATGGATCGGTTCAGCAGGTCTATCTTATCTGCTTTGGTAATATCAAAATCCTCATCCATTTTCTTTGTCACAAACTGCTTGTAAGCGCTTAGTACATTGTGTGTCTGGCTGTAATCATCGTTCCTTGCTTTCAGTTGCAGGAATTCGTCTACCCAATATACCGTATCAGTGCGGTTGGTCTGGTCAATCACCGCGCATTTATAGCCTGCTTCCTTTTCTGTATTAAAGATGAGACAGCCTTTGTCCAATTTTTTTATATTGATGGCCTGATCCTCGTAACTGAGGTGAAATGTTTTGCCCTCCTGCAATACTTTTAAAAACGGCTCTTTGGATTCTGA
>JANPGT010000406.1:0-4184 GCA_031424135.1 Chitinophagaceae bacterium | reverse complement strand
GTATTTACGTAAAGTTGAAAAGGCAGATGCATGAAAGGTTATAAGTTTTTGTTAATATGGCATTGGCCGGTTGTATAAACAGTTCTACCATGAAAGATCAAACAGCCGTGTATGCGCTGCGGTTGAAACCGGGGGAGGATTTGCAGGCTGGTATTGTAAAGGCAGTGGCCGGAAATCATATAGCAGCCGGCTGGATAGCAACAGCGGTGGGCAGTCTTACCCATTACAATATACGCTTTGCCAACCAGCCGGAGGGTGCTGCCGGCGAAGGTCATTTTGAAATAGTGAGCCTGGTGGGCACGCTGAGTGCCAATGGCAATCATCTTCATCTGAGCATAAGTGACAGCACGGGCAAAACCATTGGAGGTCACCTGCTGGAAGGTTGCAAAGTATATACTACGGCTGAGATAGTGATTCATGCAACTGATAAGTACACATTCAGCAGGGAGAAAGATGGCAGTACGCCCTGGGAAGAATTGCAGGTGAGGGAGAAGAAATGACCCCCTGTTACATATCAGCCCCTGCATAATTCCCGTCTTCCTGCTTTTCAGCGTCGCGGAGATCCCTCCGCTGCCTCTACCGCGCAGGCGGTATCGGGATGACATCTTCGTAGTATGATTTCAGCCCCCCCTCACCAGCAGGCAATAACCTTTCTATTTGTCCAGCATTTTTATCCATTTCTTCACCAGCTTTTGCAGCGTCTTTTCATGGGCTTTTACTTCTTCCATGCTATGAAAGATGGCCAGCCTGCGGCCATCAGCATAATCTCCGGTAAGCAGTCCGGACTTATCCTCCAGTTTGGCACCCGTTAGAAAGATCAGGCGAATGCAATCTTTTTTATACAGGTTGAAAGCGAGGATAAACCGCTTGTATTCTTTGGGCGCAAAGGGTTTCATTTTGCCGGTGTAAAAAAAGCTGGGCGCATTCCAGTAGATTTCTTCTCCTACTGTTTTGTCTGCAGCTAAAATAATCTGCCGTAATGTTTCCATCACCGGCTTCATAGGGTGCTGAAGCTTTTTCATGTACTCCTCTACCTGCACAGGATTAGATATTTTGGTGCTTTCCTTCAGCAGTTCTTTTGTTGCAGCCATGGCGATTCTTTATTATGAATGAACAACAAACCCGGTACAGGATTACCGGATTTTATTACAACATTAAGGTAACATTTTTTGGCAATTTACTGACGCAGGCGGTCATTTTGTAAGCCGTAAAAAGACAGGCCCCTACCGCCCTGCTACGTATTGATACAGCAGCCAGGAAGCTTCGGCCATGGCCGCCACTGCAGCGTTTTCATCGGTAAGGTTTTTGGAGAGCAATACCAGCACATATTTTCTGCCGTTGGGTAAAAACACAATGCCGCTATCGTGATGCACACCGGTAATAGACCCGGTTTTGTGCGCTACTTTTACGCCTGCTGGTAATCTTGCCGGTATCACATTGTTGAATTTTTGATCCAATAAAATTTTTATCATGGCCTGGCAGACGTCCGGACTCACGATTTCATTTTTCGCCATTTTCTCAAACAACAGGGCCAGGTCGTACGCGCTCACAACATTGTTCAATCCTTTTTCAAAAGCTTTGCTGTCTTCTACCCCACGCAGTACGGTAATGTCTTTGGCGCCCATGCTGCGCAGCGTAGCGGTCACATTTACGGCACCCAGTTTCTCTATCACAATATTGGTGGCCAGGTTACTGCTGTAGATAATCATCTGGTAAAGCAGGTTGTGCAAGCTGGATTTTTCGCCAATATGTTTGTAGAGTTCCGGCTCACTGTCATCAGCAACATTTACAGAAAAATGGCTGGAATCTGCAATGCTTTGAAAGCGGTTGATAATGGCAATGGAATCTGACAGGCTGAATTTTCCGGCGGCAGCCTGTTTGCAGGCCTCGATGAGCACCGGTGTTTTCATGGTACTGGCGGCATGAAAGATGGCATGTTCATTTATATACAGGGTTTTACCATTTTGCAGGTCTTTAAATGCCAATGCAAAATCACCCGTCTGGCCGCTGAATAAGCCAATGATTTCCTTTTTTATTTTTTTCAACGAATGATGTTGAGCGTATGCCAATGTAAAAATAAAAAAACTGTTCAGCAGCAAAAGAAATTTTCGCATAATGGTGATTCTTTCCGGCTAATGTAGGTAAAATATCACCCTTTAGCTTTTTTCCGGGATATCTTGAACAGAAACCCCAGTTCTGCCAGCAACATACTGGTGTTTGATTGTTTGGGCTCCAGGTGTATCTGTAATTGATTGATGGCAGGGTGCGAAAAATACACCGCATTGCTGCCATAGACATAACTGCATTTCAGCAACAGTTGTGTACCCGCTTTTTGACCGAGTGGCAGGGCAATGCCCGGACCAATGCCTGCTTTCAGTGCCCAGCAGCCATGGCTGCGCGAGCTGTCTGTGGCGGAGGTAAAACCGCTTCCCAGGACATCACTCCTGATAAAATTATAGTCATAGTCGTGAGAGATAGCGGTATAACTGAAAAAGATATTCGTACCGATACTGCCATCAATGAAGATTTTTCCTGTTTTAAAAACAGTCAGTAATTCAATTCTTATTTTCGGTGCAACGGTAAATATATAATTGCTTGTTGCAACAATATATGGATGGTATTCATTCCGGTAGTAGCCGGTGTATCTTTCGCTTTTGCTGTTCACTTGAAGCAGACCGGCTTCGCCACCAATGGCTACAGCAGCTTGTGATGGCAGCGGATGCAGGTACCCCAATAATAAGCCGGTGCCCGTTTTTGGATAGGTCTGTTTATAAGTCCCCAACGGCAGGCTCATTTGAAAACTAAGAGAAATGGTATTCTGCTGTGCCTGTGCCCCAGCAAGCATCACGAAAACATTAAAAGCAAAAATACACTTTCGCATGGTGCTCCGTCTATTCTCCGAAAGTACGGAAATCAGGGCTTTGAGAGCGTTAATACCGGTTATCCCCGGGTCAAATTTTGGCGGGTACTATAGCCTGTTTGCGGCTCAAAACCTTACCTTTGCCCGTTACAAAAAATAAACCACGGAAGTTTACCCATGATTAAGTTTTTCCCGGAATCGGCGCTGGTGCAGCTGGAATTTGAGAAGATTAAAACGCTGGTAGCGGCTTATTGCAAAACAGAATACGCCAAAGCCAAAACGGCTACCCTGCGCATTCATACCCGCAAAGAATACATAGAGCTGGAACTGCAGCAAAGCCACGAATATAAATTGCTGCTGCAGACCGGGCAGTATTTTCCGAACGACTATATCCTCAACCTGGCCCGGGAACTGAAACTGCTGGGCATCCCCGGTGCTGTACTGGGCGGTGAAGATTTTATGGGCATCCGCAAACTGGCCGATAACCTGCAAAACATTTTCCGCTGGTTCGATAACGAAAAACGTATTGCCTACCCCGCACTGGCCCGTGTAATTGAACATACCTATTATGAAAAAGCCATTATAGGAATGATTGACGATGTACTGGATGATAACGGTCATGTAAAAGACAGCGCCAGCGAAACACTGTCTGCCATCCGCATGAGCCTTTACCGCAAACGCAATGAACTGCGCAAATTGTTTGATAAGATACTGGGCAAGCTGAACAAGGCAGGCTATGTAGCCGATATTGAAGAATCTTTCCTGAACGGAAGAAGAGTGGTGGCTTTGTACGCTGAACAAAAGCGCCAGGTAAAAGGCATCCTGCATGGAGAAAGCGATACACGACGAACCGCTTTTATTGAACCCGAAGAAACCATCGAGCTGAACAACGATGTATTCTCGCTGGAGAATGAAGAAAAAAAAGAAGTCTACCGCATACTGCGCGAGCTGACGGCCAAGCTTTCTATGTATGCGCCGCTGCTGAAAACCTACAGTGATGTGTTGGGCGAGTATGATTTTATCTATGCCAAATCCAAACTGGCCATAGATATTAACGGCAACTACCCCCAACTGGTAGACAAAGCCCATGTACACCTGCTGCAGGCCTACCATCCCCTGCTTTACCTGTATAACCAGCGCGATAAAAAGCCCACTATTCCCACTCAGATCAGCCTGGACGAACGCAACAGGATACTGGTAGTATCGGGCCCGAATGCGGGCGGTAAAACTGTTACATTAAAAACCGTGGGACTGCTGCAACTGATGCTGCAGAGTGGCCTGCTGGTACCGGTACACCCTACCAGCCAGATGGGTATTTTTAAAC
>JANPGT010000405.1:0-17827 GCA_031424135.1 Chitinophagaceae bacterium | reverse complement strand
GGTTTATCGGTAGGCATGACCGCAGCGGTACTTATCCTGCTGTGGGTACAAAATGAAAACAGTTTCGACAATTATAAAGACAGGGACAGTATTTACCGCCTTACCACTACTGTACCAAGCTCCGGTTGGATTTGGGAAACTACCCCATTGCTGCTGGCGGATGCCATAAAAAAGGAAGTACCGGGTATAGAAAAAGCTACGCGGCTTTACACCAGCGGCCTTCCGGTATTCAGGATAAAGGGGGAAGTATTTTACGCAAGAAACTGCGCCTATGTTGACAATGACTGGTTCAGCATCTTTCATTACCGATTTATTGAAGGCAATGCAGCGGCATTTAATGAAAATCCTTTTAGCATAATACTCAGCAGTACGGAAGCAAAAAAGCATTTTGGCAACAGCAGCCCGGTAGGACAAACCATCCGCATAGATACAGCGGATTATATTGTAAGAGCAGTAGTGGCAGACGCACCTGTTAATTCCAGCTTTAAATACAGCGCCTTTATGCCCATCAGCGTCCTGCTTACCAATCCGCAGTTGCGTGCCAACGATGAACAATGGAACAATGCCAATTATATCAGCTTTATTAAAACCATACCGGGCACTTCCCCTGCAGCCATCACAAAACAAATTAACCAGGTACTAAAAAGAAAAAGCAACGATGAAAATGCAGCCCCCATAGATATGATTGCACTGGCAGACATGCATTTTGAAACAGTCATTGAAAACTCTGCTTTTGTACATGGTAACCGTAAAACCGTTTATATCTTCTCTTTCCTGGGCTTTCTACTGCTGCTGATTGCCTGTATAAATTACGTAAACCTGAGCACCGCAAAAGCCAGTCTGCGTGCAAAAGAAGTAAGCATACGCAAAATTACCGGCGCCCACCGCTCACACCTGTTTTTTCAGTTTGTGGCGGAATCCCTGCTGATCAGTCTACTGGCGTTGCTAACTACTATTTTACTGGTACAGTTTTGTTTACCTTTCTTCAACCAACTGACAGCGCAGGATTTCAGCCTGTCCCTCAGTTCGGGTAGCCTGTGGAAAGTGCTGGGCACTACCCTGCTGATGGCCATTTTGCTCAATAGTATTTATCCTGCATTGGTCTTATCTTCTTTTAAACCTTTGAATGTATTCAGGGGCAATACGCTGCTAAAAGTGAAAGACAGTTCTTTCAGGAAAGCGCTGGTAGTACTGCAGTTTACCATTTCGGTAATGCTGATTACCGGCACCATTGTTATTTACCGGCAGCTGCAGTTTATCCAGCAGGAGAATCCAGGCTACAACAGATCGCAGGTATTGTCTTTCTACCTGCCGCCCACTATTGACAGAACCAGCAGGTCGTCCATCATGCTGGCCATTAAACAAGACCTGCTGTCGCAAAGCAGTATTGAAAATGTCGCCAGCTCCAACCAACCCATCTTCAATATTGGCAGCATGTGTTCTGGTTGTGCCGACTGGCCGGGGCACGATACGGGTTATCAACCCAAAATAGCGCAGCTTTCTGCGGACGCAGATTTTTTGGCTACCCTGCAGCTGCAAATGAAAGAAGGAAGATGGTTCCGAGATGGCGATGGGGTTGACAAAAAAAGTTTCATATTGAATGAAACCGCGGTAAAAGACTTTCACCTTAGATTGCCGGTAACAGGTCAGCCGTTTATTTTCAAAGGAGATACGGGGCAAATCATTGGAGTAGTAAAAGACTTTACCTATAAAAGCATGCATGAAAAGAGAGGGCCACTGGTGGTATTTAATAATGCCAACTGGAGAAACCAGTTTACGGTAAGAACAAAAGCAAAGAATTCGGCTGCCGCAGTGGCTGTCATTGAAAATACCTGGAAAAAAATAGTACCCGGCACCCCGTTCGAATACAATTTCCTGGATGAGAGCTTTAGCAGGTTGTACAGGAAAGATCAACAGACTTCTTTGTTGATACTGGTGTTTGCCATTATTGCCATTGCTATTTCTGCAATGGGCCTGTTCAGCCTGGCCGCATTTGCAGCTGCACAACGTACCAAAGAGATTGGAATAAGAAAAGTGCTGGGGGCTTCTGTCGCCGGCATCACGGCATTATTGTCAAAAGAATTTGTTCGGCTGGTTTGCCTGGCCATCCTAATTGCAATACCGCTGGCCGCATGGTTGATGCAGCAGTGGCTAAAGGATTTTGTCTACCGGGTATCCATCAGATGGTGGATGTTTGCCGCCGCGGGTTTGTCGGCACTGTTGATTGCACTGTTTACCATCAGCTTCCAGGCCATTAAGGCAGCAGTAGCGAATCCGGTGAAGAGCCTTAGAACCGAGTAAGGAAAGCCGCTAGCTATTAGCTGTAAGCTATTGGCCGGGGGCTTCTTTCATAAAAGTATTTACTAAAAGCTGCTTTCTATGCTAAAGAACTATTTCAAAGTCGCTTTCCGCAGCCTGATAAGGAGAAAAGGTTTTACGCTTATTAATGTACTGGGACTGGCAACCGGTATGGCTGTTTGCCTGCTGATTGTGCTTTACATACAAAGCGAACTGGGGTATGACAGCTTTCATGAGAAAAGCGGGCAGATTTATAGGGTGGCACTTGAACGGAAATACCCTGGCCGGTCTACCTCCTATGCGTTAATTCCTCCAGCTATTGGTGCTTCCATGCAGCAGGAATTCCCGGAGATACAACAGAGTACAAGATTGTTTGATGTGGTGGGCAACGGCATTTTTGTGGTAAAAATTGCTGATAAAGTATTTGAAGAAAAAAGAGTACTGGCAGCCGACTCAAATTTCTTTAATGTTTTTACGGCACCGCTGCTGCAGGGAGATGCCGCCACTGCTTTACAAAAAAACAATACTGCTGTTATCTCCGAAACAACCGCAAAGAAATATTTTGGATCCGCCGCCAATGCCATGGGCAAATCTTTTGAATCTGATAATGCTGCCCATTTCATAATCACCGGCGTCTGCAAAGACTGGCCTGAAAATGCACATTTTATCTTCGATGTACTCGTGTCATCCGTCAGCTTTCCGTTTACCATTGCACCCAATTATACCGGCTTTTCTGCACACACCTACCTATTGCTGAACAAGCAGGCTTCACCCGCAGCGCTGGAAGCAAAATTTCCCGGCTTTCTTGATAAATACGTTTCGCCCGCCATTGCCAAAGGTTTTGACATGACCTGGCAGCAGTTCCTGGCAGCAGGCAATGGCTACCGCTATTTTCTGCAACCGCTTACGCAGATACACCTCACATCAGACATGTCTTCGGAACTGCGCATCAATGGTAATATTAAAACCATCTATATATTTTCCGTTATTGCCCTTTTTATCCTGGTGATTGCCTGTATCAATTTTATTAATCTTTCTACCGCCCGTTCTATGGAGAGGGCTAAAGAAGTAGGCATCCGCAAGACGTTTGGATCAGAAAAAAAATCACTGATGATACAGTTCCTGCTGGAATCTGTACTGGTGAGCCTGATCAGCATTGCCATCGCCTTCCTGCTGATGGCCACCCTGCTGCCACTTTTCAACAAAATTGCGGGCAAGGAACTTACTATAGGCTGGTTTATAACACCTGCAAAAATACTGACCCTGTTTTTGTTTGCCCTTATTGTTGGGCTGGTGGCCGGTGCCTATCCCGCGTTTGTGTTATCATCGTTTAAACCTATACTGGTGCTGAAAGGAAAATTCAGATCCAATAAATACGGTATGGCGCTCAGGAACGGGCTGGTGGTTTTCCAGTTCTCCATTTCCGTTATATTGATCATCTGCACCTTTATCGTAAACAGGCAGATGCAATACATGCAGGGCGATGCACTTGGATTCAAAAAAGACCATATCATTGAAATAATGCAAACACAGGTGCTGGATAAGCAGACAGAAGCTTTCCGGAACGGGCTGGCCAGTATTCCCGGTGTGGAGACCATCAGTGGCGCCACTTCCTTTCCGGGACAGGATGGATTTTTTGGCATCAGCTTTCTGCCGGTGGGTTCTAAAGAAGCCATGACCGGAAGGGCGGTAGTTGCAGATGAAGAATATGCCCGCCTGCTGGATATACAAATGAAAGAAGGACGTTTTTTTTCAAAAGAATTTCTCACAGATACCCTGGGTATTATTCTGAATGAAAAAGCGGTACAGGAAATGGGCTTAAAAAATCCCGTGGGTACCCGGCTTACAACTACCGATGAACAATTCAACGCACCCGGTGGCATGCCTTACCAGTATACCGTACTGGGCGTTATCAAAGACTTTCATTACCAGAGCCTGCACCAACAGATAACACCTTTGATCTTTATCAATGCACGTAAGTTTGGCAATGTATCTCCCATCACTGCCGTGCGGATTAAAGCCAATAATTTTGCGGCAGCGGTGCCAGCCATAGAAAAATCATGGAAGCAATTTGTACGGGAGCGGCCTTTTCATTTTGATTTCCTGGATCGCAGCCTGGCCGATCAGTACAGGGCAGAACAAACCATGCAGCGCATCTTTACCATATTTTCTGTATTGGCAATTTTTATTGGATGTATAGGACTGCTGGGACTTGCAGCCTATGCCACACAGCTACGCGTACGTGAAATCAGCATCCGCAAAGTATTGGGCGCCAGTACAGGTAATATTGTGGGATTGCTGTCTAAAGACTTTCTGCGGTTGATCATTATTGCCACCGTGCTGGCCTTCCCGCTGGCATGGTGGGGTATGCACAGCTGGCTGCAGCATTTTGCTTACCGCACGCCCATTGCATGGTGGATATTTCTGCTGGCCGGCGCATTGGCAACCGCTGTTGCACTGCTTACCATCAGTTTCCAGGCTGTTAAAGCTGCAATGGCCAACCCGGCGAAGAGCTTGAGAACTGAATGAGAACGTGAATCGTGAGACGTGAGTGGTGAGTGGGGTACCTGAACTACCGCGTCTGCTTACCAATCGCAAAAGCGTGAGGTTGAATAAAATAAAGCAGGCTTTTAGTAATAAGCCATTACCGGATAAAAGAAATCAGATCCATCCGAATAGCTTGGCCGGGCGGACATCGAAAAATCAGAAATTATAAAATTG
This sequence comes from Chitinophagaceae bacterium, assembly GCA_031424135.1. Lineage (GTDB taxonomy): Bacteria > Bacteroidota > Bacteroidia > Chitinophagales > Chitinophagaceae > JACMLD01. The sequence goes on along the minus strand of JANPGT010000405.1, from coordinate 12,808 downwards.
CGTTTTATGTTAAAAAACTATCTCCTTCTGGCCATTAATAATTTCCGGAAACAGAAGCTGTTTTCGCTGATCAATATCCTTGGCTTAACCATCGGCATAACCTGCTGCCTGATGATTTTCCTTTTTATTCTGAATGAATGGAGTTATGACAATTTCCATAAAAACGGTGATAAAATATACCGCGTAATGCGGATAGGCAATATCAACGGCGCAAAAAGAGAAATCCCTTATTTATCCGCGCCCTATGCCACTGCATTACTGAATGATTTCCCTGACGCCATTGAAAAATCGGTTAGGGTGATGCCCGACAATGACCTGGTCAGTTACAAAAACATTTCGTTCAATGAAAAAAATGTGTACCTCACAGACAGCAATTTCTTCAGCCTGTTTAATTTCCCCCTGCTGCGCGGAGACCCGGCTACAGTGTTGAGGGAACCACACAGCATTGTACTCACGGAAACCGCCGCAAAGAAGTATTTTGGCAGCGAAGACCCCATGGGTAAAATTGTGTTGTTTAACCAGGAATTGCCGTTAAAGGTAACCGGCATCGCCAAAAATACACCCGTCAACTCGCACCTTGAATTTGATATGGTGGTGCCTATCTCCAATTATTACGGAGATGAATGGTTTAAACAATGGCCCAATAACAGCATGTTTGTATATGTAAGGTTGCAGCCGTCCGTAGATCCGCAACAACTGTCCAAACGCTTTCCGCAGTTCATGGATAAATACCTGGGGCAGTACTACAAAGAGAACGGATTTAAAATGGACCTCCAGATGAATCCTCTGAAAGATATTTATTTTGAAGGAGAATCACCTTTTGACCGGGTAAAACATGGCAGCAAAAAAATGGTCTATATATTCATGTCCATTGCATTGCTGATACTGGTGATAGCCTGCATCAATTTTATGAACCTGGCAACAGCAAGGGCTACGGAGCGTTCCAAAGAAATTGGGCTCAGAAAAGTAATGGGTGCTCTCCGCAAACAGTTGATAGGCCAGTTCATACTGGAGTCTATTTTATTTGCTACCATTGCCTCTGTGCTGGCGATACTGCTGCTGCAGCTGGTAATGCCGGCGTACACCAGCCTGCTGGGTTACCGCCTTCCCGTTTACTGGAACAATCCCCTTGTATATTTTTTTATACTGGGCATCATTATCATTGTAGGCTTTCTGGCCGGCAGTTATCCGGCGCTGCTCCTGTCTGGCTTTTCGCCTATACAGGCACTCAAGGGCAAACTGAGAACGGGTGTCAACGGCGCTATTTTCAGGAAAGTGCTGGTGGTATTTCAATTTGGCATATCAGTGCTGCTGATCATATGCATTACAGTCATGATGAGCCAGATGCACTATGTAAAAAATACCGACCTCGGTTTTAACCAGCAACAGACAATGATTATCCGGCTTGACAATAATATTATCAGGCAACAGGCGGTTCAGCTGAAAAACGAACTACAACAGGACCCCGCAGTGACCACCGTCTCCCTGATGTCCGGTGAACCGGGTGGCTTTCACGATTCTTACGGATTTGAATCAGAAGCCAAGCCAGGTGAAAAATTAATGTTCAACACAGAGTTTGCCGATTTTGAATATGTAAAAACATTGGGCTTGTCCATCATTGCCGGAAGGGATTTCTCCGCGCAGTTTGGAACTGATTCAACCCAGTCTGTTCTTATTAACCGTTCCGCAGCTGCCAAACTGGGCTATACGCCTGAACGGGCGATTGGCAAATGGGTGAAAAATATCAGCAGGGATACTGTTCGCCGTCATATTGTGGGTGTAGTAGAAGATTTTCATTTCAGTTCTTTAAAACAGCCCATAGGTGCATTGGTAATTTCTACCGGCCGTGACCGTCGGCTGGCGTTGCTAAAATTAAAAACAGTTGATAGATCATCTATGCAGTCTGCCATTAGTGCTATCAAAGCTAAATATTCCGCGCTGGCGCCTGCCTATCCTTTTGAATATGATTTTTTAGACGAGAAATTCAGTCAATTGTATAAAACAGAGATCAGGCAGGAAACCATCCTTAGTATATTTGCCATCATTGCCATTGGCATTGCATGCCTCGGACTTTTTGGGCTGGCTTCCTATACTGCTGTAAAAAGAACCAGGGAAATTGGCGTCAGAAAAGTGCTGGGTTCTTCCGTACAGAATATCGTGGTATTACTTTCAAAGGATTTATTAAAGCCCGTATTACTGGGCACCTTAATAGCTGTTCCGGCAGGTTATTATTTTATGTTTAACTGGCTGCAGAGCTTTGCTTACCGCGTAAGCATTCAATTATGGATGTTTGCAGCAGCTGGGGCTGCAGCTATTGTGATAGCACTGGCTACCGTTAGTTTCCAGGCCATCAAAGCTGCGCTGGCAAACCCGGTGAAGAGCCTTAGAACGGAATGAGATCGTGAATCGTGTGAGACGTGAGTGGTGAGTGGGATCCTTAAATCCTTATCATTATCTACAAATGGCACGTGCGGCATTTCGTTTAAAATCAAGCGCAGGGCAATAAAGCATTCGGGAATAAATGAAATCAGAAATCATTAAATCAGAAATCAGAAATTGCATTCTATGCTAAAGAATTATTTCAAAATCGCCTGGAGAAACCTGGTTAAGCACAAAGGATACACCATCATTAATATTGCAGGACTGTCTATTGGCATAGCCGCCTGCCTGCTGATCTTTTTGGTAGTAAAGTATGAACTGGGCTATGATAGTTTTCAAAAAAACTATTCCCGTATTTACCGGGTGGTAACGGCTACTAAGAATTTAGATGGCAGTGAAGAACAAAACCCCGGTATCCCCTGCCCTGCCGCGGATGCATTGAAAACCGATTTTCCACAAATGGAAAAAATAGCGGCTGTTAACGCTGCTTCCGGCAGCCAGGTAATTGTATTGGGCGATAACCCCAACGCTGACCCTGCCGCCAGCAAAAAGTTTATTGAAAACCAGGGCGTGATTTTTACGCAGCCCGACTACTTCAGCATTTTCAGTGCAACATGGTTGGAAGGTAACGCACAATCATTGAAAGACCCCGGCAATATTGTGCTGGATAAACAGACAGCCCAAAAATATTTTGGCGACTGGACACTGGCCAATGGAAAATTTCTTAAGCTGGACAATACGGTGCTGCTGAAAGTAAGCGGTGTTGTTGAAAATGCCGCACTCAACTCAGACTTTCCCGTCAAATTATTCATTGCCTACGAATCACTGAAACAATATGCAGACAAATACGGCTATAGCAAAGAATGGGGCAGCCTCAGCAGCAATCACCAGGTGTATGTATTGCTGCCTGCCAATGTAAATGCAGCAGGTATTCAATCGCAAATGAAAGGCTTTGTAAAAAAATATTATGGGCAGCAAAGCCGGCGCGAACAAATATTGCAACCATTGGCCGATATGCATTTTGACTACCGCTACGGTACGCTGGGTGATCACAGCACCAGCATGACTATTCTATGGACGATTGCACTGATAGGCGCTTTGATCATTGTAATGGCCTCTATCAATTTCATTAATTTATCTACTGCACAGGCGCTGGGTCGGGGTAAAGAAGTAGGCATCCGCAAAGTGCTGGGCAGCACCCGTGGGCAACTGGCCGCACAGGTGATGGGCGAAACTTTTCTGCTGGTACTGTTTTCGGTAATATTGGCCAGCGGGCTGGCAAAACTGGCCATGCCCTGGTTATCGCATGTGGCCAATGTGCCTGCCTCCATCAGCCTTATTAATGCCGGCAGCCTTATTTTCCTGCTGACCATATTGGTATTGGTCACGCTCTTATCAGGCGTTTACCCCGCACTGGTAGTATCCGGCTTTACACCCGCACTGGCATTGAAAAGTAAAATCAATGCCGCCAGTATCGGCGGCATCTCTTTGCGCAGGGTGCTGGTGGTAACACAGTTCAGCATTTCCCAGGTATTAATCATCGGTACCATTGTAGCCGTTAGCCAGATGAATTTTGTACGCAATGCAGACCTGGGGTTTAATAAAGAGGCCATCCTGGTGATTCCCAGTTATGCAGACAGCGCCCTGCTGAGCCGTATGAAGCCATTAAAACAGGAATTGATGAAGACCCCCGGGGTAGTGAATGTATCTATGTCGAGCGATGTACCTTCTTCTGATAATAACTGGGCCAGTAATTTTTATTTCGACAACAGCGGTAAGGATGTAGATTTTCCTTCCTTCCTGAAATACGGCGACGAAGATTATTTTACCACCTACGGTCTGCAGTTCCTGGCAGGCAGGCCCTTCAGTGCCAGGGATACCATGCACGAACTGGTAGTAAATGAAACCATGATGAAGCGGCTGCACGTTACAGAACCGCAAAAAATACTGGGTAAAACCATCCGTATTGGCGGCGGTCAGTGGTTGCCAATAGTAGGGGTGGTAAAAGATTTCAAAACCAATTCACTCCGTGAAGAAATTAAGCCCATCACCATTTCAGAAAAGCAGGCCTATTATTTTACCACCGGTATAAAAATCAATACCAGCAACCTGGCACAAACTACCGCGCAGGTGCAGAAGCTATGGCAGCAAACCTATCCCGAATACGCCTACAATAGCCAGTTCCTGGATGAAGCCATAGAACGCTTTTACCAGCAGGAAAACCAGCTGTCCCTGCTGTATAAAATCTTCGCCGGCATTGCTATTTTCATTTCCTGCCTTGGCTTGTACGGCCTGGTTTCGTATATGGCCGTTCAAAAAACAAAAGAAGTAGGTATCAGGAAAGTGCTTGGTGCCAGTACCGCCAATATTGTGGTGCTGTTTTCAAAAGAGTTCACTTTGTTGATTGCTATTGCATTCATCATTGCGGTGCCCGTGGCCTGGTATGCCATGAATGGCTGGCTGCAAAATTTTGTGTACCGCATCAATATGGGCCTGGGTGTTTTTGTACTGGCCATTGTTGCCTCAATGCTGATTGCCTGGATAACCGTGGGCTACCGCGCCATCAAAGCAGCGCTGGCCAACCCGGTGACGTCGTTGCGGTCGGAATGATAACGTGAATCGTGAGTGGTGAGACGTGAGTGGGTGCCTAAAACCACAGTCTTTGATTACACACGACAGCGACGGGAATCAAAAAATTGGGCGGTTCGGGTTGTATAAAGCATTTTTGAATTGAAGAAATCAGCAATCATTAAATCCAGCAATCAGAAACTACCCTGTCCGTTTCCGCACAGTTTTCTGTACAGTTTCGTACAATTCTATGACAGCGTTTTACCTACCCATTCAAATTCAATACATTGAGGAATGGCACGGGCATTGACCTCCAATAGCCACCAGTCACGCAAAAGCTGCATAACATGATTAAAAACTACTTTATCGTTGCCTTTCGCAACCTGAAAAGAAACAAGCTGTTTTCAGTTATCAATATCGGCGGACTGGCCATCGGGCTGGCAGCTTTCTGGATGATTACCTTGTATGTGGCCAATGAAATGAGTTACGACAGGTTTCACGAAAACGCCGGCCGCATCTACCGCGTAGTACAGCACGCCAGCTGGAATGGCGGCAGTTTTCACCTGGCGGTAACGCCCGCTCCCATGGCGGCGGCACTTAAAAATGATTACCCCGAGATTGAGGCCACTGTACGTTTAGACGCTGAAGGCGGTGGTACTATTTTTTATGGAGATCAGCGTATAGAAGCAGGCGACATCTTTTTTGCAGACAGCGCCGCTTTTAATGTATTCAGCTACCATTTTTTGGCGGGCGATGCCAGGACCGCGCTCAGTAAAACGCAGTCGGTGGTACTTACCAAAACCCTGGCGCAAAAACTATTTGGCGACGCGGCCGGTGCATTCAACAAAACCATCAATTTTGGCAATAACAATCCCGCACTGGTAACCGGCGTTATTGATGATGTGCCGCTGAATGCACATTTCCGTTTCAGTGCCTTGCGATCTATGCCGCCGGATATCAGCAAAACCTGGGACAATTCTTACCTCTATACCTACCTGCTCTTAAAAGAAAATACAAATGTTGCCAAGCTGACTACCAAGCTGGCACCCTTCTTTAAGAAATACCTGGAACCCACCGTGGGTGAAGCTAACTACCATCTGGAACTGCAGTCGCTCACTGCTATTCACCTGCATTCTAACCTTGATTATGAGATAGGCCCCAATGGCAATATCAGCTATACAACTATTTTTTCACTGGTGGCAGCACTGATTCTGATAATTGCTTCCATTAATTACATGAACCTGTCCACTGCCCGATCTTCTTTGCGTGTAAAGGAAATTGGCGTGCGCAAAGTAAGCGGATCCGGCAGGGGGCAACTGGTGCTGATGTTCCTGGCAGAATCGGTACTCATAACTTTTATTGCATCTGCACTGGCCATCGGGATCGTGCAGGTTTGCCTTCCCTGGTTCCGCCAATTTTCCGGCAAGGATATCACGCTGGATAGTTTTAGCACCTGGCAGACCGCTCTTTTCATAGCTGCGTTCTCTCTGCTGGCAGGCTGTCTCAGCGGTATTTACCCTGCGCTGTTTCTATCCGGCTTTAAACTGATTCCTTCATTAAAGGGGCAAACCAGCACCCATACGGGCAACCGGGTCTTCCGCCAATCGCTGGTGGTATTCCAGTTTGTAATCACCATCGCTATGATGGCAGGCTCTTTTATCATCTGGCAGCAACTGCAGTTTGTACTGAAAAAAAATCTTGGATTCAACAAAGACCAGGTCATCAGCTTTCACCTCAGCCGCCCCATGCGCAACCAGATTCCTGCCATCAAACAACTGCTGTTGCAAAACCCTTTGATTGAAAGTGTAGCTACTGCCAGCAACCCTATTGGCAATAACAATATCGGCGGCAGGGATTATAAGCCGGTTACTGATGGGGTCACCAGCGAAAAATCAAGCATTGCCAAGCAACTGGTGGTAGATGAAGATTTTATTCCGTCTTTACAGATAAAACTGGCAGCGGGCAGAAATTTTAGTACCGATATGCTTACAGATAAAAGCCAGATGGTTATTGTAAATGAAACACTGGCAAAGCAAGCCGGCTGGCGGGACGTCACCGGCAAAAAAATCCAGTTGGGGACCGACTCTCTTGGAAAACCCGCACTTTTCAGCATAGCCGGCATCGTAAAAGATTTCAATATCTATTCATTGCAACATAAAATAGAACCGCTTGTAATGCAGTTACCGGCAGAAGTGAACGATAAAGATAATATGTATGTGCGGCTCAGTAAATCAAACATAAAAACGGCTTTGGCGTACACCGAATCTGTCTATAAAAAATATGATACCGGCAATCCTTTCGTATTCAGTTTCCTGGATCAGAATTTTGCCAAACAGTATGAAGCGGAGAAAATGCAGGGAAGACTGCTGCTGGTATTTACAGTACTGGCTATTTTGATTGCCTGTCTTGGATTGTTTGGCCTGGTAACCTTTACTGCCGAACAAAAAAGAAAAGAAATTGGGGTAAGAAAAGTATTGGGCAGCAGCGTAAGTGGTATTGTATTGCTGCTGGCAAAAGACCTGCTGAAACTGGTGGTGATTGCGATGGTCATTGCTACCCCCATTGCCTGGCTGGCTATGGGAAAATGGCTGCAGGATTTTGCCTACCGTACAAGCATTGGCTGGTGGGTATTTGCCCTCTCCGGCATTATCGCATTAGCCATTGCATTCATCACTGTTAGTTTACAGGCCATTAAAGCGGCCCTGGCCAACCCGGTGAAGAGTTTGCGGACGGAATGAGGACGTGAGTGGTGAGACGTAAATCGTGAGTGGTGAGGCGGGAGTGGTGAGTGGTGAGTGGTGAATGGGGCGCTCAAACTATTGGTTTTGATTACAAAAAGAAAAGCAACGGGATTTCGATCAAAATGAATTGAAATTTTATTAGACAGGGTGCCATAGAAGGAATCAACCCCGTCCAAACGCCAGCCCGAAAGGATTCATTCTGACGGGGTTATCAGCAAATCAGCCATCAGACATAATATCTAACTGCAAAACATGCTATCGTTCAACCTAAAAATCGCTGCGCGGAATATCTGGAAAAACAAAGTCTTTTCCGCTGTTAATATCATTGGCCTTTCACTGAGTATGGCCTGCTGTATCAGCATCGCCCTCTATGTGTGGAACGAAATGAGCTTTGACCAGTTCCATAAAAACGTCCCTGATATTTACCGGGTTACAGAAAAGCAAAACCAGTCCGGCACTTTATACAATGTAGCCGTTACACCCGGTCCACTGGCGCCTGCCCTGCAAAAAGATTTCCCCGAAATTGAAAACACAGTGCGATTGGGAAACTGGAGCGGCGTTCTTACAAATGCCCATCACAGCTTCGAAGAAAAAAATATCCAGCTCACTGAAAATAATTTTTTCAGCGTATTCAATTTCTCTTTGCTGAAAGGCAATAGCAAAACAGCACTGGCTGCTGCCGGCGATATTGTACTTACAGAAAAAACGGCGGAGAAATATTTTGGTAAAGACTGGTCTTCCAACCCCGCCATCATTGGACAACGATTCCGACTGAACAACGAAACTGATTTTACAGTAGTTGGCATTGCCAAAAATCCGCCTGCCAATTCAAGTATCCAGTTTGATGTTTTACTGCCGCTGCTGTATTATTTTCAATCAGACGAATGGGCCAATAAATGGGGCAGCGGTAATTTTCATACCTACCTGCAACTGAAACCAGGTACCGAACCTTCGGTATTTGAAAAGAAGATCAGCCGCCAGTTAAAGGTGTACAATCCGCCAACAAACGACCTGCTGCAACTGCAGCCGCTGAAAGCACAGTACCTGTATTCTTCTTTTGATTTTAAAACCGACTGGGGCAAGCGCAGTAATATAAAATACATTAAAATATTTTCCGGGGTGGGACTATTACTGCTCATTATTGCCTGTGTTAATTTTATCAATCTTTCCACCGCCCGCTCTATGAAGCGCTCTATGGAAGTGGGCATCCGGAAAGTAAACGGCGCTACCCGGGGGCAACTGATCAGGCAATTCCTGAGTGAATCAATCCTGTTAGCGGGGATTGCGGGTATTCTGGCTATTATAACAGTCACAGCCCTGCAGCCTGCATTAGCAAGATTAACCGGTGCTGCTATAGACACCAGTCTCTCCCAATCCATGATACTGCCTTTTTTTGTTTTGTTTGTACTTGTTATAGGTGTATTGGCAGGACTCTACCCCGCTTTTTTTCTATCTGCGTTTAACCCTGCCCGGGTGTTAAAGAAAACAGGCAACAGCCATTCAGGTAAACGGTTCCGCCAGGCGCTGGTGGTGGCACAGTTTACCATTGCTGTCACTTTAATCAGCTGCACCTTTTTCATGTACCGCCAGTTAAGGTATATACAGCAAAAGGACCTGGGATTTGATAAAATCCAATTGGTGAACCTGCGCCTTGGCGGCCAGTTGAAGGAAAAGGCAGCTTTGTATAAACATGATCTTGAAAATATCACCGGTGTTACCGCCACAGCACCCGCCACCATGTCGCTGGTAGACGTAGAGAATTCTGCCAACCTGGAATGGAATGGTATGAAAGAAGAAGATAAATTCCTTGTTACGCAGACTAATGTGGACCCCGATTTTATTCCTGCCCTTGGGATGCAGCTGTTGTATGGTAATAATTTCTCCTGGCAAAAAGCCGGCGATACTACCAACTATATTGTGAACGAAGCTGCGGTAAAAAGAATGGGGATGAGTTACGACAGTATCATTGGAAAAGAAGTAAGTTTTTACGGCGCCAAAGGAAAAATTATCGGCATCGTCAAAGACTTTCATTTCAAACCCCTCAGTGCAGGTATAGAACCTTTTATTCTGCGGTACCAGCCATGGGCCAGGTACTTTAACCTGTTTGTAAGAATAGCGCCCGGAAAAACACAGGATGTATTGCTGCAGGCAGAAAAACTGTATAAAAAATACGAAACAGCTTCTCCTTTTGAATTCAGTTTTGTAAGCGACCGCCTGGAGGCTTCTTACAAAGAGGAGAAAAGAACGGCCGGCGTTATTTTACTATTCGCCAACTTCAGCATCTTCGTGGGATGCCTGGGCCTGTTTGGTCTTACTGTATTCTCTGCCGAGCAGCGCGTTAAAGAGATTGGCATACGCAAAGTACTGGGAGCAGGACTCTCCTCCATCACCGGCTTACTATCGAAAGACTTTCTGCAACTGGTGATCATTGCCATTACCATAGCAGTACCGGCCGCCTGGTATGCCAGCAGCAAATGGCTGGAAAATTATGCCTACCGCATTAACATAGACTGGTGGGTTTTTGCATGGGTGGCTTTGCTGGTGATGGCCATCGCTTTTATCACTATCAGCTTCCAGGCAATCAAAGCTGCTATGGCCAACCCGGTGAAAAGCTTGAGGACGGAATGACCTCACCCCCAACCCCCCTCTCCACGGGGTGGTGAGGGGGTGCCCGGCCAGAATGACCGGGCGGGCATCACAAAATCAACAATCTGAAATTATTTAGCTATGGTTTTTACTTACCTGAAAATTGCGTTCCGCAACCTGTTCAGCAACCGGCTGTACAGTGTCATCAATCTTGCCGGTTTAACCATTGGGTTGGTTTGCTGCCTGCTGATTGCCCTTTATGTACAGCAGGAGCTGCAGTACGACCGGTTTAATACAAAAGCAGATCGCATTGTATTGCTGACGCAGTTTGAAAACAACCCCGGAAGCAGCGGTAAACTGGCCGGCGATATGAAAGCACGTTTTTCTCAGGTAGAAACAACAGTAAGACTAAAGAATACAAATCCACTTATAAAATTTGAACAGGCTGCAGCCTATGAACCCAGCTTCTATTTTGCAGACAGTACCGTCTTCAGCGTATTCTCCTTTCCGCTGGTAAAAGGAAACGCCGCCAGTGCGTTAAAAGAACAATACGGGGTGGTGATTTCTGAGACCATGGCCCAAAAATATTTTGCCGGCAAAAATCCGCTGGGCCGCGAATTAATTTATAATAACAAATTCCGGCTGCATGTTACCGGTATAATGAAGAACCTGCCGGCTACCGCTCATTTAAAAATAGAATTTCTGGCCAACTATGCCAATGCTAATGAACTGGCAGGATATGATGTAACCAACAATTACTGGGCAGGTGACAGCTGGACTTATTTATTGCTGGCACCACAAACCAATTTGAAAGCAATAGAATCGCAGTTTCCTGCCTACCTGAAACAGCTAAATGATCCCAATGCGCCTTATGTATGGAAGCTGCACCTGCTGCCGCTCACGGACATCTACCTGAAAACTTCCTTTATTGCTCCCACCCCTATTACGTATGTATATATTTTTTCTTTGATCGGCATTTTTATTCTTGTGCTGGCCTGCTTCAATTATATCAATCTCTCAACAGCCCGGGCTTCGTCCAGGGCCAAAGAAGTAGGAATAAGAAAAGTGATGGGCTCCTCCAGGCTGCAATTGCGTTGCCAGTTCATACTGGAGACCGGCTGCTTTGTAGTACTGGCCGTAATGGTAGCTATTGCTTTGGTACAAGTTAGCTTACCTGCATTTAACAGGATCGCAGAAAAAAATATTGCTTTGTCGCCATTGCTGACTACCGAAGGTATTGCCTGGCTGCTGTCAGGAATCGCTGTACTGGGCATAACTGCCGGCTTGTACCCCGCTTTTATACTATCGGCTTTTGCACCTGCAGCAGTTTTAAAGGGCAACAATGCCCACGGAAATGGGAGGATTTCGTTAAGGAGGGTATTGGTGGTACTTCAATTTTCTGTGTCGATGGTAATGATAGCTGCCACGCTGGTGGTATACCAGCAACTGCATTTTATTCAGCATAAAGACCTGGGCTACCAGCGTTCGCAAATACTTACACTCGATTTACGCGATGCCCCTGTTAACAGCAAACAATTATTTACAAACGAAGTAAAAAAACTGGCAGAAGTGGTCTCCGCTACAAGGGCCTACAGCCTGCCAGGCAGCGGCGTATTGCAGGGAATGAAACTGGTGAGCGATTATGTACCGGAAACTTCAAAGGATGCCAGCATGCTGCGCCTCACCATGGATGAAGATTTCCTGCAGACATTTGATATAAAACTGACTGAAGGCAGAATGCTGAACAGCAGCTTACCGGCAGACAAACAAAAATTCATGGTAAATGAAGCAGCAAAGAAATTATTTAAATGGAAAAACATTGACGGTAAAATGACCGGCTATTACACTTTTCAATACAAACAGGATGGTTCATACCTGGAAATACCAGTACGTGGAGAAGTGGTGGGCGTGGTGAGTGATTACAATCATGCCAACCTGAAAACCACTGTTCAACCTATGATAATTTCGCTCAATGAAGGATGGGAAAGCCAGGTAGCCATCAAATTAAAAGCGTCCGGTATTGCGCCCGGCATTGTGCAGGTAAAAAAATTATGGCAGCGTTTCTTCGCCGACAAACCCTTTGAGTACAGTTTTCTTGATACCAGTTTTGATACTACCTATAAAACAGAAATAAAGACCGCCAGCATATTTGGCCTGTTTGCTTTCCTGGCTATCATCATATCCTGCCTGGGTTTATCGGGCCTGATAGCGCATGTGGCCGCTTCCCGCCGCAAAGAGATTGGCATCCGGAAAGTGTTGGGTGCCTCTGTTGCAGGCCTGGTGCAGTTACTGGCAAAAGAATTCATCCTGCTGGTATCAATTGCATGGATAATTGCTTTTCCGCTGGCCTGGTGGGCAATGAACAAATGGCTGCAGGATTTTGCCTACCGCATCAGTATCAGTGCATGGATATTTATTGCCGCCGGACTGATAGCCCTGATCATTGCCATGTTTACCGTTGGCTTGCAGGCCATGAAGGCAGCGGTAGCCAACCCGGTGAAAAGCCTGAGGACGGAATGAGCAAGTGAGAGGTG
>JANPGT010000404.1:0-3046 GCA_031424135.1 Chitinophagaceae bacterium | reverse complement strand
CGCATATTGTGCAACCTGTTTGGTGAAGAAATTGAAAAAGGAGAATTGCCCAATGACATTGAATGGACAGGCAGCGTGATAAAAGATATCTGTTACAACAATGCCAAACAATATTTTAATTTTCAACCGGCCAAATCACTCGTAAGCTTGGCTTAAAAGTTTTATACTTTATAATGGATCTATTTAATCTTTCAGGAAAGACAGCATTGGTAACCGGTTGCACAAAAGGTATCGGGAAGGCGATGGCCGTTGGCCTGGCAGAGGCGGGTGCCAATATCATTGGAGTGTCCGGTTCACTGGCGCTGCAGGACAGTGAAGTAGAAATAGCAGTACGGGCAACAGGGCGTAATTTTAAAGCTTACCAGGCAGATCTGTCAGACAGGGAAAAACTCTATGCCTTTATAAAAAAAGTGCAGGAAGAAAACCCGGTGATTGATATTTTAATCAACAATGCAGGCACCATTATGCGGGCGCCTGCTGCAGAACACCCGGATGAGTATTGGGACAAAGTACTGGCCATTAACCTGGATGCCCCTTTTATACTGGCACGTGAAATGGGCAAACGAATGATAACACAGGGCAGTGGTAAAATTATTTTTACCTGTTCACTGCTCAGCTTCCAGGGTGGCATTAATGTACCGGGCTATGCTGCCAGCAAGGGAGCACTCAGCAGCCTGGTGAAAGCGTTGGCCAATGAATGGGCTGGCAAGGGCGTAAACGTAAATGGTATTGCTCCCGGTTATATTGCCACAGACAATACAGAAGCTTTGCGCAGGGATGAAGAAAGAAGCAAATCAATTTTAAGCAGGATACCCGCCAGCCGCTGGGGAGAGCCCGAAGATTTTAAAGGCGCAACCATCTTCCTGGCCAGCAAGGCGGCAGATTATGTACACGGCACCATACTTACGGTGGATGGGGGATGGATGGGCAGGTAGCGGGTGGTAAGTTTTAAGAAATAAGCAGCAATCAGCAACACAGCAACACTGTAAACCCTAAACCATAACCTTAGACCTTCAACCTTACATTAAAGAAATCAATAAAATGGAAATACGTTTTCAGAACAGTCCAAAAGAAACCAGCCAGATGGGCACCCAGGAGCTGCGCAAAACCTTTTTGTGCGAACAACTGGTAAAAACAGACGCCATAGAATACGTGTACTCCCACTACGAAAGGCTTATCATGGCTGGCGTAAAGCCGGTAGATAAAATAGTGGCCCTTATCAACAATGCAGAACTGCGTGCCGACTATTTCCTTGAAAGAAGAGAACTGGGCATCATTAATGTAGGCGGCAGCGGGTTAGTGAAAGCAGACGGGGTAGACTTCAGCATGGAAAAACTGAGCTGCGTTTACCTGGGCAAAGGCACCAAAGATGTCAGCTTCGCCAGTATTGATAAAACCAATCCGGCTATTTTCTTTTTGCTCTCCAGTCCGGCCCACCATACTTATCCCAATAAAAAAATGAATAAGGAAGACGCTTCGCCTGTGGCACTGGGAGAACTGGCTACGGCAAACCAGCGTACCATCTATAAATACATCCACCTGGATGGCATCAAAAGCTGCCAGCTGGTAATGGGACTAACGGTATTGGACAAGGGAAGTGTCTGGAACACCATGCCTTCTCATACCCATACCCGCAGAAGCGAAGTATATTTTTATTTTGATGTACCGGAACAGCACAGGGTATTTCATTTTATGGGGGAGCCCACAGAGACCCGTCACCTGGTAATCGCCAATCATGAAGCAGTCATTTCACCGCCCTGGGGTATCCATTCGGGCAGCGGAAGCTCCAATTACGCGTTTATCTGGGGCATGGCCGGCGAAAACCTGGTATTTACAGATATGGATGCGGTAGCGATTAAGGATTTGAAATAATTGAAAAGTCAAAAATAAGAAGTCAAAAACCTTTTCGCTGGAAGTTTGCTTTTTGCATTTTTATCTTTGCCTTTTGACCTTATATTATTCTATAAAAATAATTTCGATAATAATAAACACCTTCAACAATGAGCAAGAAAGTAGTAACGCTGGGAGAAATCATGTTACGTTTATCTACTCCCGATTTCAAACGTTTTGTACAGGCAGATACCTTTGACATTACCTATGGCGGAGGCGAAGCCAATGTAGCAGCCGCATTGTGTAACTACGGACTGAACGGAACATTTGTTACCAAGGTGCCCAACAATGCCATTGGGCAGAGTGCTATCAATCACCTGCGCCGTTATGGTGTAGATACACAGTTTATAGCACGTGCGGAGACCGCCTGGGTATCTATTTCCTGGAAACAGGCGCATCTATGCGTGCTTCCCAGGTAATTTACGACAGGGCTGGTGCTTCCATTGCCGATGTAGACATCAGCGAATTTGATTTTGATAAAATACTGGAAGGTGCCAGCTGGTTCCATACCACCGGCATTACGCCGGCGCTGAGCGATAAAGCTGCTGCACTTACAGAAGCCGCATTGAAAGCCGCTAAAGCCAAAGGCATCACCACCAGCATCGATCTAAACTACCGCAAGAAATTGTGGAGCAAAGAAAAGGCCCGTGAAGTAATGAGCAGGCTCTGCCAGTATGTAGACGTATGTATCGGCAACGAAGAAGATGCAGATACTACCCTGGGCTTTAAAGCAAAAGACACGGATGTAACCAAGGGTGAACTGAACCTGGATGGTTTTAAAGACGTGTTCAAACAGATGAAAGAGAAATTTGGTTTCAAATTCATCGCTTCTTCATTGCGTGAAAGCCATAGCGCCAGCGATAACGGATGGAGCGCCCTGGTGTATGATGGCAAGGATTTCTATCATACAAAAAAGTATGAAGTACGCATTGTTGACCGTGTAGGCAGCGGCGATTCTTTTGCCAGCGGACTTATTTATGGCCTGGTTTCAGGAATGCCCATGCCCGAAGCAGCTGAGTTTGGTGTAGCAGCATCTGCCATCAAACATACTATTCCGGGTGATTTGAACCACGCAACCCTCAGCGACGTAAAAGATTTGATGAAGGGAGATGGCAGCGGAAGGGTGCAACGGTAACCCCCCTGGGAGCACACCCCC
>JANPGT010000403.1:0-7593 GCA_031424135.1 Chitinophagaceae bacterium | reverse complement strand
CCAAAAGAAAATGCCATGGCAAAATAAATGTAAGCCTTATCTATATGGCTGTGGTGCAACGGTTCCAGCCCTTCAAAAAATAAGCTGAAACCTACCATCAGCAGAAATGCCAGGGCCAGCATTTTTAAAGTAGGATGTTTATGGATGAAGTTGGAAATTTTCTCTGAGAAGAAGAACATAATGATCATGGCAATGATCACCGCTATGATCATTACGTTTACAATTTTTGCCAGTCCTACTGCCGTAATGATGCTGTCAAAGGAAAACACCATGTCGATGACAATTATCTGGCCTATAATTGACCCAAAGGAAGATGGCTTTTTATATTCCACTTCGTTGTGCTCATCGCCTTCCAGTTTTTCGTGAATTTCTTTTACCGTTTTATACAGCAGGAAGATACCACCCGCAAACATAATTACATTACGCAGGTTAAAAGGATAATGATTGCTTTTCCAGTTGAAACCAAACAATTCGTTGCTGCCATTTTTTACCAGCCAGCCAATGCCCATCAG
Source organism: Chitinophagaceae bacterium (assembly GCA_031424135.1). Lineage (GTDB taxonomy): Bacteria > Bacteroidota > Bacteroidia > Chitinophagales > Chitinophagaceae > JACMLD01. The sequence goes on along the minus strand of JANPGT010000403.1, from coordinate 7,081 downwards.
TAGTAGTATACGTACTGCAATACCGGCAAACATCCATACGCGGCGGGCGGTTAATTTTTGTTTATCATTCAGCGGCCCCATAAGAATAGATACAAAAATTACATTGTCAATACCCAGCACAATTTCCAGCACGGTAAGGGTCAGCAAACTGATCAACGCATCCACGGTCAATAATTCCTGCATAAAGAAGTTCTTTTAGTAGCGCAAAAATAGCTGAACTGCGATAAATGGATGTTTTTTTACGATAGATGTATTTTAATGCTGATTTAGACTGCGCAGCACAATTTTTTTATGATTAAAAAGTTATTAAGAAAACCCCTTACACCCAATAATTTGATGCTGTTTCTACCCTTATTTTTTAGCCATCAATCCCATAGCGGGTAGTGTAAGAACGGCATCAAACTTAATCCTAACCGATGAAACAAATTCTCTTTTTGCTGATGACGGCCGCGGTGATGACTGCCCACGCGCAGGACGAAAACAACAGTGGCCGCATCAGGGCCGGCGTGGCGTATGTGCACGATTTTCCCGGCCTGAATGGGGCAGGGGCTTACGCTGAATACAGTTTCCCATTAAACGATTTTATACAGGGTGGGGCAGGCATCCGCCGCGTACAGACAGGCGGCTATCCGCGTACCCCGTCGGTGCGTGAATACACCATGGCCACCAGCCTGGATGTGCACCTGCTTTTTGCATTGTACCATACGGAAAGCGCTGCTTTCAGGGTAGGTGCGGGCTATTCTTTTTCTTTCTATAATATCCGCAGATCTTACCCGGTGTATACTACCCACACAGATACCCAGGCAGCTGATATCAGCTGGCCGCAAAAGGATAACAGGGGAAGAACGAACGGTGTTAGCCTGGCAGCGGAGTATGAATATTATTTCAGCAATGGCTTTTCAGCCGGTGCTAAAATTTCACTTTGTAAGGCATATAGCAGCGTGGTAATGGGTGGACCATTTGTTGCCATCAGGTTATAACCGTCCCCCGCTTCCAGCTTTTGAATGGAATGGTGGTGCTTACCCGGCCAGCAGGGTTTTGCAAATATTTTTTACTACAGCCGGACCTTCATAAATAAAACCCGTCCAAACCTGTACCAGGCTTGCGCCGGCATGCAGTTTTTCTTTTGCATCCTGCCCGGTAAAGATGCCGCCCGAAGCAATCACGGGGAGTTGGCCATTTGTTTTACCGTGAATGTATTGTACAATCCCGGTAGACCGCGCTGTCAGTGGCTTGCCGCTTAGTCCGCCAGCTCCAATAGTCGATAGTCTTAAGTTGGGAGTCTTTAGTCCTTCGCGGTTTATAGTGGTATTGGTAGCCACCAGTCCATCCAGTTTTATTTCCATAGCAAGGTCAATCACGTCATCAATCTGTTCCTGTGTAAGATCGGGGGCAATTTTCAGCAGCAGTGGTTTGGGCAGCGGCTGTTGCCGGTTGATGGTTTGCAGGTGCGATAGTATTTTGCGGAGGGCGTCTTTTTCCTGCAATGCGCGTAATCCCGGGGTATTGGGCGAACTTACATTCACCACAAAATAGTCAACACAGTCAAACAATTCCCGGAAGCAGATCTCATAGTCTCTCCACGCTTCTTCGTTGGGGGTGGTTTTGTTCTTGCCAATATTTCCGCCAATAATAAGCCGCTGTTGACCAACTGCCGGTTCTTTGCGGGAACGCTGGTTCCAGGCGCGCAGCCTTTCTGCTACCGCCTTTACGCCATGATTGTTAAACCCCATCCGGTTTATCAAAGCCTTGTCTGCCGGCAATCGGAAAAGGCGGGGTTTTTCATTGCCGTCCTGTGGCCTGGGCGTTACTGTTCCTATTTCAACAAAACCAAAACCCAGCGATTCCAGCTCATTGAGGTAGAGCGCATTTTTATCAAAACCGGCAGCCAGCCCTACAGGGTTTTTAAATGGCAGGCCGAACAACTCCCTGCTCAACTGTGGATGCGCAAGGCTAAAACACCGGGTCAGCAGCTTTTTTATGAGCGCAATCCGGCAAAGCCGTTTCAGGCAGTTCATAGAAAAATAGTGTACCCATTCAGGTGAGAACCAAAAAAGAATATTGCGCAGAATTGTATACATGCTGTTCTGAAAGATTATTTATAAGTAGCCAGTTTGTCCAGTATTTCGTTGCTGAAAAGCTGGCTGGTAAGCGGGTCATTTTCTTTTAAGTTTACAAAACACCATTGTTTTGCATAACTGTCTTTTACTGCCACCATTACCGCGTTCATATAGAGAATAATATGACCACTGCTGTCCAGGCTGGCTTTATCGCCGAATTGCGACTGCATAGCGGCCAGCATCAGCTCATTTTTTTCTTTTTGTTTTTCTGCTGTTTCCTCTTTGCCCTTCAGCTCCATCATCATCTTCATGGAATAGAGAATTTTTGCGTAGCTGCCCTGCGCCAGGCCAAACACCGGGAAGACAGTTGTTGTTTTCAGCGAGTCCATTGTAATGGTCATCTGCTCATTATCGAAACTGGATTTCAGTACTTTGGCCATTTCATCCCTGGGGGCAATGGTAAAGAGTTTTGGATAAGTAAAGTCAAGCACCCGCTCAAAATTCATCTCCCTGTTGGCTTTCAGAAACTGGGCAATACGCCGGTTGAGCGCAGAATCGCCCTGGGCAAACAGGAGGGAGGCACAAAAGCACCCAAGGGCAACAAAAACCAGCTTTTTCATGCTTAAATTTTGTCAAAAGAACACCGAACCCGCTTACCGGCAAAAAGTTTTTATAAATAGGAATAAATAGTACTTTTGGTCTATAAAGTTGCATAAACAACTTAATTGATTGTTTGTTATAGATAGAGGGGCTGCATTATCGCGGGCTTCGCCAACATATAAAACTTATTTTATGCAGGAAGCATATATTATAGCAGGTTTCAGAACCGCAGTAGGTAAGTCAAAGCGTGGTGGTTTCAGGTTTACCCGCCCCGACGATTTGGCCATTGATGTAATACGTGGCTTGTTGGCGGCTGTACCGCAGCTGGACCCCAAAAGGGTAGATGATGTAATTGTGGGCAATGCCGTACCTGAAGCGGAGCAGGGCCTGCAGGTAGGGCGCATTATTGCTGCCAGGGCGGTAGGTGTACACGCGCCGGGCATGACGGTAAACCGCTATTGCGCATCCGGGCTGGAAACCATTGCCATTGCAACTGCTAAAATACGCAGTGGCCAGGCCGATTGCATTATTGCAGGCGGCACAGAAAGCATGAGTATGGTACCCACTGCAGGTTGGAAGACCGTGCCCGCTTATTCCATTGCCAAAGACGAACCAGATTATTATTTAAGTATGGGGCTTACTGCTGAAGCGGTGGCAAAAGAGTACAATATCAGCCGGGAGGACCAGGACCAGTTTTCTTACCAGTCGCACCAGAAAGCCATCAATGCTATAAAAAGCGGGTTCTTTAAACCCGGCATTTTGCCCATTACAGTAGAGGAAGTATACCTGGATGCAAAAGGCAAAAAGCAAACCCGGAAAACAGTGCTGGATACAGACGAAGGCCCCCGCGCAGACACTTCTGTAGAAGCGTTGGCCAAATTAAAACCTGCTTTTGCGGCAGGCGGTTGTGTTACTGCGGGTAACTCTTCCCAGACAAGCGACGGCGCGTCTTTTGTGATTGTAATGGGAGAAAAAATGATCAATGAACTCGGACTGAAGCCCATCGCCCGGCTGGTGGCCTGTGCTTCTGCAGGGGTACAGCCGCGTATTATGGGTATTGGGCCGGTAGAAGCCATTCCCAAGGCATTGAAACAGGCTGGTTTGAGCCAGGGCCAGATAGATTTAATTGAATTGAACGAGGCTTTTGCTTCGCAATCGCTGGCGGTTATCAGAACCCTGGGACTGGACCCCGCCACTGTAAATATTAATGGGGGCGCCATTGCATTGGGCCATCCGCTGGGCTGTACGGGCAGTAAACTAACAGTGCAGATAACGCACGATATGAAAAGATTGAATAAAAAATACGGTATCGTTTCCGCCTGCGTGGGTGGCGGACAGGGTATTGCAGGTATTATAGAGAACATTAACTAGTGTCGGCAGACGTGAGACGTCAATCGTGAGCCAGCTATCCATTAGTAGACACAAGGTATCACGATTCACCACTCACAACTGACGCCTCACGCCTCACGTTTCGTCTCAGCTTCACATCCGCATATAGGTCATGAGAAAACCAAAAGAGCCCCGGGAAACCGGGGCTTTTGCGTTTATGCCAATAATTTCTTCTTCGTAATTATACTGTGAACAACTAGTCAAGCGTTATTTCAGCGTATTACCGGCCCTGTGGCCTGAAGTTTGTTAAGGAAGAGCCAAACCCGCGGGTTTATTTGTAACCAATATCATTTGAAAAAACCAAAATCGTCCCTTTATGGATAGACGAGCTTTCCTGACTGCAAAGCGTAGCCATTTGCGTCGTCAGCCAGACAGTGTTCAGCAAACAGCAAGAACTATGTCGGGCCTTGCCCCTTACAGCGGCCCCTTTGATACTGAAGCCGTTGTTCACCTGCTTAAGCGAACCATGTTTGGCGCTGCCCCGCAGGACATTGCTCATTTTAAAGCAATGAGCATGAGCCAGGCTGTCGATGAGTTGTTAAATCCAACTGCTCCATTACCAGCACCACCATTAAAAGATTACGATACCAGTAATGCAGATAAGCCGGATAGCGCAGTAGCGCCGGGAGCTACCTGGATAAATGATGCCAATGACGATGGTATCATACAGGGTCGCAGAATTGAGTCCTTTAAAAGATGGGGCATTGGCGTGATGATAAACCAGGACAGAAGCATCAGGGAGAAGATGACATTGTTCTGGCACAATCATTTTGCTACCGAAACCACCGTGGTTTCAGACCCGCATGCTTTATATAAACACCATACACTATTCCGCAGCAGCGCGCTGGGCAATTTTAAAACATTGGTGAGGGATATCACCCTTGACCCTGCCATGCTGAAATATTTGAATGGCTACCTGAACACCAATACGGCGCCCGATGAAAATTATGGCCGTGAATTGCAGGAACTGTTTACACTGGGCAAAGCCAATTCGCCCAATTATACAGAAGACGATGTAAAAGCAGCGGCCAGGGTGCTCACCGGATGGGACATTGATTTGACCACCACTACCACCAGTTTTGTACCAACAAGGCACGATACCGCCGGTAAGCAGTTTTCTTCCTTTTTTGGCGGCACCGTAATAGCAGGAAGAAGTGGCGCTACCGCCGGCGACCTGGAACTGGATGATTTACTGACGATGATTTTCAATAAAAAAGCAGAAGTATCACAATACATTGTAAAGAAAATTTACCGCTGGTTCTGCTATTACACCATTGATGCAGCCTCGCAGGCCAACGTAATAAACCCGCTGGCACAGATTTTTCAAAACAGCAACTGGGACATTAAACCGGTGCTGGACGCGCTTTTCAAAAGTGAACATTTTTTTGATGCACTCAACCGCGGGTGTCTTATCAAGAGCCCGATTGATATTGCTGTTACCCTTTGCCGTGAGTACAATATTGTATTTCCTGATGTGGCTACAGACTACCAGACCGCCTACGATATGTGGGATTTTATCCGCTGGGAAACTATTAAGGCCAACCAGGAGTTTGGCGATCCGCCCAGTGTTTCCGGCTGGCCCTCTTATTACCAGGCACCGCAGTTTTATGAACTCTGGATAAACTCGGATACCCTTCCCAAAAGAAACCATTTTACAGATATGATGATGAATGGGTATACCCGTGGCGGCAAAACCATCAAAATAGATCCGGTGGCGTTTGCGCAGCAACTGCCCAACCCCGGAGACCCCAACGCATTGCTGGAAGATTCGCTGGCTATTCTTTACCGTGTGCCGGTTACTGATAGCTCAAGAAATACTATTAAAACAAATATTCTGTTAAGCGGGCAGTCCTCTGATTATTATTGGACCAATGCCTGGAACGCTTATCTGTCCAATCCAGCAGATACGATGGCCTATCAGACCGTATACATCCGCCTGCGGGATTTGTACCGTTATTTAATGAACCTGGCCGAATACCAATTATCCTGATCTCTTAAACAATAACTATGAAAAGAAGAGATTTCTTACGGAATACAATTCCTACTGCAACCATACTGCCTGCATTGATAGGCGGCTTTTCTGTGAAAGCATATTCCGCCGACAGCCCGTTTATGCAGGCCCTGATGGGCGCTACTGTTGATACAGACAAAGTACTGGTTATAATACAGCTCAATGGCGGTAATGACGGCCTGAACATGGTAATACCCATTGAGGGCTACGGCGATTATTATAACGCACGCACCAATATTGCTATTCCGCAAAACAAGGTGCTTGCACTGAACGGCAACAGTAAAACCGGTTTGCACCCATCCATGACCGGTATGCAGACACTTTTTAATGAAGGTAAGCTGGCCATTATACAGGCTGTGGGTTATCCGTCTCCCAATTTTTCACATTTCAGGGCTACGGATATCTGGATGAGTGCTTCTGACGCCCAAACAGAAGTGGAAAGCGGCTGGGCAGGAAGGTACCTGGCTTCAGAGTTTCCCAATTATCCCAACGGTTTTCCCAACAGTGCCATGCCCGATCCGCTGGCCATACAGATAGGTTCTATTACATCACTGGCATTACAGGGTCCTTCTGTCAGTATGGGTATGAGTGTTACAGACCCGGTTAATTTTTATAACCTGATTGATGGATTGGTAGATCCAACACCCGACACCCCCTGGGGAAAAGAATTGAAGTATATCCGCATGGTGGTGCAGCAAACACAGCAATACTCTACGGTTATAAAAGCCGCCGCAGCAAGGGTTCCTTCACAGGGCAATTATCCTTCCGGTAACGACCTGGCAGCACAGCTGAAAATTGTGGCCCGCTTGGTAAAGGGCGGACTGAAAACACGTATTTACATGGTTAGTACTGGAGGGTTTGATACCCACTCCGGCCAGACTACCGCCACCGATACCACAGTGGGTAACCACGCCAACCTGCTGGGAAAAGTGTCTGATGCCATTAAATCTTTTATGGACGATTTGAAAGGGCTGGGTGTAGAAGACAGGGTAATGGGAATGACGTTTTCTGAATTTGGAAG